>JBGPFL010000588.1:0-4205 GCA_041483295.1 Blastocatellia bacterium
AAGCCTGCTTTCGGCCACGCTGTCAAGACCTCTGCCTCATCGTAACGGCCCGCGCGGCCGGGGCCGCGAAACTCGGTCCAGTAATTCCGAACAGGCTTCGCAGCAACTGCCGCGGTAGCCGGCGCCGGCTGAGAGAGACCAGGGTTGGCCGCCCCGGGGGTTGTGCTGGCGGCTACCGGTTGATCCGGAGCAGGTTGGCTGGCCCGTTCGGGTTCGCTCGCTCGCTGAGCAGCTCGCTGCCGTTCCAATTCGTCGTAGTGCGCATCAGCAGGACTGCTCACGAAGGCGCTCGGAAAGCCAAAGATCAGAACGCCGTAGGTTAAGCCGAGAGCAACTATGCCCAGTGAGCCGAGGATCTTCTTCTGCGGGTCTGCCACCGGATGGCTCAACAACAACACTAGCCCGAGCGGCGGGAACAAGAGCGATGCCAATAGCAGTATCGGCGTAGACCGATACCAGGGTTGCGGTTCAATAGGTGCAGTTTCAAACATGTTCTAGCTCCTATCAGATTGCCGGCGCTCTTTGGTTTTGGATGATTGCGCTTGCTGCTTTCCTCCTGCGTTAGAGATGCAGTACAGGTTCTTCTCGCCGCGAATGAATATCTTTCCACCAGCGATTGCGGGTGAGGCATAGATCGGCTCACCTAGCGAGTTGGTTCGCAGAATTTCATGTGCGGGACCCGCTTTCACCACAAAGGTGTCGCCATCTTCGCTCGTCAGAAGAATCTTTCCATCAAAGGCTACGGGTGACGCGGTAAACGTAGCTGGAACCGGGACCCGGCCGCCTTCATACTTGACCTCGCCAGTCCTGGCTTCAATGCAGGTAACCAGTCCCTTGTCCGTCATTAAGTAAAGGTAGACTCCGTACAGAATTGGAGACGGCACATATGCGGTGCCCTTGGCGTACTTCCATACGACACTTGGAGTATCAGTCAAGTCTCCCGATTGGCCCAGCCTCACCGCTAAGGCCTTCTTGGCTTGACTGCCTGCGGACAGGTAGATGAGGTCGCCATCGGTCACCGGGCTCGGAATGGCGTGACTCACGACGCCTTCGCAACGCCAGATCTCTTTGCCGGTTGCGGGCTCGTAGGAGATGACCGTCTCGGCTCCGCTCACAACGAGCTCGATACGCTTCGCCGTTCGAACCAACACCGGCGTCGCCCAGGTTGCGCGAGTCTTGCGCGGAACTCTCCAGACCTCTTTGCCGGTCTTCTTATCGAGCGCGACGATGAATGAAGTCTCACCAATGTCCTGATCGCAGGTGACGATCACCAGGTTCTCGAACAGAACGGGCGACGCGCCCGGCCCCATTCCCAGTTGCGGAACGCCCCCGAGTGAAAGCTTCCATATCTGATTCCCTTTGAAGTCGTAACAGTAGAGACCCTCGGACCCGAAGAACGCAAAGACGTATTGGCCGTCGGTCGCGGCAGTCGGAGACGCGTAGGTGTTCTTCTTGTGTCGATGGTCAAATACCGTCCCTTCATACGCGGTTCGCTCCCATAGAATCTTGCCCGCTCCAACTTCGACACAGAGTACCTTGAGCGTATAGGTATGGTCCGATCCCGCCCAGTCAGGGTGCTTGAACTCCTCTTTGCCGAACATGTGCTTGTAGGGTTTTGGTTCCGGCACGACCGCGCCTTCGATCGAGGTAGTCAAGAAGATGTACTTGCCCCACACGATCGGCGACGAATGACCTCTGCCTGGAATCGGCGTCTTCCACTGAACGTTCTTAGTGCCGCTCCACTGGGTGGGCAGACCTTTGTCGGTTGAGATGCCCTGACTGGAGGGGCCGCGCCACTGCGGCCAGTTCGATCCCGATCCGTTGGCGGAAGTGCCGCCAGTCGCTGGATGAATAGCCAACCCCACAATCAGAGCGGCTGTCGTACATCGAATCACACACGTAAGCTTCATTGGTTTCCTTAACGGCGATAGTAAAGCTCAAGCCAACGCACCTGAGCAGTTGCGGCCTCTTGGGTACGCATCGCTTCCAGCGTGCTCCGGACCATTGCCTACCGCCCCTCGCGAAGCCCTGACCTAGCTCACACGGCGGTCGCAGTTTCAGGATAAGTTCAAAGTAACGGCGGCAATCATCCCTTTCCGATACAGTACAGATTCTTTTCGCCGCGGATGAATATCTTTCCCTCCGAGATTGCCGGTGAGGCATACACGGGCTCGCCCAGCGAGTTAGTCCCAACCACTTCATGCGTCGCTCCTGCTTTCACAACAAAGGTGTCGCCGTCTTCACTGGTCAGCAGGATCTTGCCCTCGAATGCCACAGGCGAGGCTGTGAACGTCGCGGGCACCGGGACTCGTCCGCCCTCGTAAATGACCTCGCCGGTCTTTGCGTCCAGACAGGTGAGAATGCCTCTGTCGGTCGTCAGATAGATGTAGTCTCCGTAGAGGATCGGCGAAGGAACGTAGGCTGTTCCCCTGTCATACTTCCAGGCTACGTGGGGCGTGTCTGAGATGTCGCCCGAACCGCCCAACCGAATCGCGATCGTGCGCTTGGCGGGAAAGCCCGCGGTAATGAAGACCATGTTGTGACCCGCGAGAGGAGATGGGATCGCGTTGCTCTCAAGACCTTTGCATCTCCAGTACTCTTTGCCGGTAGCGGGATCATATGAGATCACGAATTCGTTGCCGCTGGTGATGAGTTCGGTGCGTCCGCCTCCTCGTACCAGGATCGGGGTCGCCCAGCTTGCCTGAACCTTGCGCGGCGTCTTCCATACCTCCTTTCCGGTCTTCTTATCGCAGGCGATGATGAACGACTTCTCGCCCGCATCCTCATCGCACTGCAAGATGATCAGATTCTCGTAGAGCACGGGCGAAGTAGCCGTTCCCATCCCCATCGTCGCTATGCCGCCAAACGACTGCTTCCAGACCGGGTTGCCCTTGAAGTCGTAACAGTAGAGACCCTCAGAACCGAAAAAGGTGTACACACGTTTCCCGTCAGTAGCCGGGGTAGACGAAGCGTAGCTGCCTTTCTTGTGATGGTCGTCATAAACCGTTCCCTCGTAGGCCGTCCGCTCCCATAGAATCTTTCCCGAATCTCGATCCAGGCAGATGACCTTGAACGTGTGCCTGCGATCGCCTCCTACGGCGTCGGGATGCTTGAACTCCTTGCCCTCGTCCATGTGTTTGACGGCTTGCTTACCGGGGACGATGGCTCCTTCGATTGAAGTGGTCAAGAAGAGCCGATTGCCCCAGACGATGGGTGAGGAATGGCCGCGTCCGGGCAAGGCTGTTTTCCATTTGATATTCTTGGCGTCGCTCCATTCCAGCGGCAGTCCTTTCTCTTCGGAGACGCCCTGACCCTCGGGGCCGCGCCACTGCGGCCAGTTAGATCCCCGCGCGGTTTGGGAATAGAGGGCGCACACCGCCAGCAGGCAGCCGAGGAGGCCGCAGAGAGTCCTAACAGAGATTCGCTTCATTACCTCGTTTCTCCTGGAGAGGATCGGTCTTGACTGACACAGCACCGATCCTAACATCTTGGGCGCCTGGGCGCCCGAGTCTGCGGCCTACTCATTTTGAATCGGACCGGAAATTACTACCTCTGACTTAGGCAACGCCAACGGGGTTGCGGCCAAAGCCCAAGGTTGCCGTACTCAGCTACCTTGGGAACGGCGGCGGTGACTCTCGCAAACCCAACGGGGTTGCGGCACCTCTACAGGTGTCCGATGTCATGAACTAACAAGGGATCACAACTCCGCATCTTCGAACCATCTGGTCCAGCTTTACGTGCAAGCAGAACGCTTTTGGCCGCAACCCCGTTGGGGTTGGTAGCTCGCTGTTGTCTTCCCAGGGTAGCTGAGTACGGCAACCCTGGGCTTTGAGGCGCAACCCCGTTGGGGTTGGTCGAGCCTTATTTCGCATTCGACTTTCCGGCCTGTGGCTCCGCGATCGCGAAGAGGTTGTGCTGCCCCCGCACGAAGATCATTCCATCCGAGATTGCCGGCGTCGCCATCAAGGGCTCGCCCATCGGATTAGTGGACAACAACTCGTACTGAGGCCCCGCCTTTACGACGAAGATCTCGCCGTCCACACTGGTGAGGTACAGCTTCCCATCGGCCGCAACCGGAGAGGCGCTGTAGGAACCGCCCTTTCCGCCGATCCGTTCCTGGTAGATCCGCTCACCGGTCTTCGCATTGCGACATATCAGAGTGCCCATGTTGTTGTTGATGTAGAGATACTCGCCATAGACCAGCG
>JBGPFL010000589.1:0-4204 GCA_041483295.1 Blastocatellia bacterium
CTCCGCGAGAGATCGATGAAGTGTTGCTGACTCACCCCGCTGTTGCGGAAGCGGTTTGCTTTGGAGTCGAAGATCGAGTCTACGGCGAGGAGGTGGCCGCCGCCGTTGTGCTCAGCGGACCCGCAACCGAGGCCGAGTTGAAAGCCCATTGCAGCGCGTCCCTTTCCGACTTCAAGTGCCCGAAGACCATCTACTTTGTCGAGGCAATTCCGCGGACGGCGACTGGCAAAATTCAACGTCGCAACGTCGCCGCAGAGATTGTGAAATAGTCCGTTGTCAGTGGTCCGTTGTCCGTCGTCAGTTTGTCAGGCGTCACCGAAAGACACTGACAGCTGACTACGGACTACGGACAACGGACAACGGACAAGGCTTTATGAAATTCGCGGTAGTCGGGGCGGGCGCAATTGGCGCCTTCGCCGGCGCGATGCTTTCAAGATCAGGTGATGACGTGACTCTCATCGCTCGAGGGGCACACCTCAAGGCGATGCAGGAGCGGGGTGTGCGCGTGCGAGGCTCGCTTGGAGAGTTTGAGGCCCGGCCGGCGGCCACAGACGACCCAAGCGTGGTCGGCTACGTTGATGCTGTATTGCTGACATTGAAGGCTCACAGCCTTACTGAAATGGCGCCGCGCCTCAGCCCGCTCATCGGGCCCGATACATGTGTCGTCAGCATGCAGAACGGTATCCCCTGGTGGTACTTCTATCGCCACGGCGGAGAGTGGGAGGGGACCCACCTTGAGTCGGTCGATCCGGGTGGCGTAGTGAGCAACAGCATCGATCCCGCTCGAGTGATTGGCTGTGTGGTCTACCCGTCCACTATCATCACCGAGCCGGGGGTCGTCGAGCACATAGAAGGCACGCGTTTCGCGATCGGGGAGCCTGATGGTGGAAAGAGCGAGCGCTGCCGTCTGATAGCCGACGCGTTCATAAAGGCGGGCTTGAGGTGCCCGATTCGCGGCAAGATACGCCACGACATGTGGGTCAAGCTTATGGGCAGTGTGGCGTTCAACCCGATCAGTGCGCTCACCCGCGCAACCCTGATAGAGATTGTCCAGTGCCGTGAGACGCGAGCGCTTTCGGCGGCGATCATGGCCGAAGCCGAAGCTGTGGCTCAAGGTCTTGGGATTGACCTTGGGGTCTCTATCGAACAGCGATTGGAAGGCGCCGAGAAGGTCGGCGCTCACAAGACATCTATGCTTCAAGATGTTGAGGCGGGACGTCCGCTCGAGCTAGAGGCGATCGTCGGCGCAGTCGTGGAACTCGGCAGGAGGCTCGGCGTTGCTATGCCGTCCATGGAGGCGGCGTATGCATGCGTGAAGCTGCTCGACTCACAGTTGCGTGAGAGGCGTTGCGCAGCGTGAGCGGCCTGAATCCTTCGAGGATTCGTTGCCCGAAAGCGGTTTGCCGAGTTAGACTCAGGCCGAAATCTATTTCCTGAATTCGCGACGGGCGATCATTGGGCAAGGTACGAGAAGATTCAAATCAAAGCCAGGATATGACACAGGCGCCGGAAGGCTCGGTAGAGGCCACTACGCAGAGTTCTCACGATCGATATCCAAGGGAAGGATTCCGATAACCGCAGCGCCGGCCCACCACATCGCGGTAGCCGTGAACACTGGGTGGCGCGGGTCGGGAGCGTGACACAAGGGAGAAACCAAGGATGAGTGCGCAGCCGAGAAGTAATCCCGGCGCCAGGCGCTGGCCCCAGCTCGTCGCATGTGCCGCCGCAATGCTCGCCATTGCGAACCTTCAGTACGGATGGACCCTGTTCGCAACGCCTCTAACCGAAAGCCTGGGCGCAAGCCTGACTGCAGTCCACTGGGCCGCCACCTTGTTCGTTATAACTCAGACCGGATTGTTTCCAATCAACGCTTACCTTGTTGAGCGTTCCAGCGCGCGGATCGTGGTCTCCGCCGGCGCTCTGCTGGTTGGCGTGGGGTGGGTAGGAGCCGGATTCGCCAATTCGCTGGCCGCGCTCTATGTTGTTTACGCTCTTGGGGGTATCGGCGCCGGCGCGGTGTACAGCGCTTGCATTGGAATCGCAATGAAATGGTTTCCCGACCGGCGCGGGTTGTGCGTAGGTATCGTAGCCGGATCATACGGGTTCGGAACCGCGCTCACCAACATACCGATCTCTCGTATGATCGAAGCCGGCGGATATCGGTCAGCTTTCATTATCTTCGGCGTGATTCAAGGTGTGGTGGTGCTGATAGCAGCCCAGTTTCTCTCTATGCCGCTGCCGGGCTGGCAGCCAGCCGGATGGGAAACGATTAAGGCTAAGGTCCAAAAGAAGGTACAGCAGTCGTCTCGCGATTACACTCCTCGCGAGATGCTCAGGAGCCGCACCTTCTACGTTCTCTATTTGATGATGAGCCTGGTTACATTCAGCGGGTTGATGGTCACGTTCCAACTGATCCCAATCGGCAACGCGTACGGGTATAACAACTATGTCGTGTTCGACGGCATCACGCTGTTTGGCGGCGTAACACTGTTCAAGGGGCTTACGGCGTTGAATTTGACTATGACCTTGAACAATGTTTTGAACGGCTCTGCGCGACCGTTCTTTGGATGGGTGTCAGACCACCTGGGCAGGTATGACACGATGGCGGCGGTCTTTGTAATGGAGGCGGTCGCGATCACCGCTCTCACCCTGCTGGTACACCACCCGATCTGGTTCATCATTCTCTCCGGCCTGACCTTCTTCGCCTGGGGTGACATTTACTCTCTGTTTCCCGCAGCAATCGCGGACATCTTTGGATCCAAGCACGCGACGACGAACTACGGGATTCAGTACACCGCGAAGGGCGTCGGTTCAATAGGTACCCCTTTCGCGGCAATGCTGTTTTTAGCCACCGGATCCTGGCTCCCTGTGCTCACGGCCGCGGTAATCTGCAATATCGCAGCGGCGGCCCTCGCGGTATTCTGGCTGAAGCCGCTCGTGACGCGGCTCATGAAAGAGCAGTCCGCGAAGTCGGAGACCCCAGGCGAAGCCGCTCCGACCCTGGTGGACAAACACGAGGCGGCCAGCGAAGTCAACGCGGTTACTGCGGATTAGCCACCAGGTCAAACAGCGATTGAACCGACGCCGATCGCCGAATCATAGATCGCTCTTGCTGCTTCAGTCCCCGATTGAAATGGGAATCCCTCGGCTTTGAGCGCGCGCTTGAGCGCCTCGAGCACCAATAGCACATTCCCGCGGCTGCTCCCCGATCCCATCAGCCCGATTCGCCAGATGCGCCCCTTGAGAGGACCGAGACCGCCGCCAATCTCGACGTTCTCTGCGAGCAACCTCGCCCGAACTCGAACGTCATCGACTCCCTCAGGAACGCTGATCGCATTCAGGCTCCAGAGTCTCTGCTCGGGGGCAACCGACATTCTGAGCCCCATCGCTTCGATCCCCGCTACCAGCGCGCGATGATTCAGTTCGTGCCGATACCATCGAGCTGCGAGACTCTCTTCGTGGACGATTCTAAGAGCCTCGCGCAGCGCGTAGTTCATGGAGATCGGCGCCGTGTGATGATAAGTCCGATCGTCGCCCCAGTATCGCTCGACCATCGTGATATCGAGATACCAGCTCTGCACTTTCGAGCGCCGCGAGCGAATGCGATCCAGCGCGCGTTCCGAGAAGGTGATCGGGGAGAGTCCGGGCGGCGCCCCGAGACATTTCTGCGTTCCCGAATAGCAAATATCGATGCCGTTTCGATCGACTCCAACAGGATGGCCTCCAAGCGACGTGACAGCATCGACGATGAGCAGCGCGCCTCGTCGATGGGTAATCTCCGCAAGTCCCGCGAGGTCCTGCAGCACTCCGGTAGAGGTCTCCGCGTGAACAATGGCAAGCGCGCGGGGGGTTGCCGAGGTTGCCGAGGTTGCCGAGTGTGCCGAGTGTGCCGAGTTGAGTGCCGCTTCGAGAGCGTCGAGGTTGAACGCCTCGCCCCATGCGGCTTCAACCACGATCGGTTCGCCTCCGGCGCGCTCCACTATGTCGAGCATTCGCTGGCCGAAAACTCCGTTGATGCATACGACTACCTGATCACCCGGCTCGATGGAGTTCACCAGTGCGGTCTCCATGCCGGCGCTGCCGGTGGCCGAGATGGGAATCGTTACGCGGTTCTCGGTTTCGAACACGTACCTGAGCAGAGCCTGGACATCGTCCATACATTGAAGGAAGAACGGGTCGAGGTGCCCGAGCATGGGAGCGGCCA
>JBGPFL010000590.1:0-4203 GCA_041483295.1 Blastocatellia bacterium
CTCATTCGTCGAGGGAGGCTCAATTCAAGGGCGCCTGAACTGTCGGGTGCCACTTGAGCCTCGCCCGCTGTTGCAGTTGCTTTGATTCGTCCGTAAGCATCGATCAGGACCACATTGAGACCCGCACCTGATTTGCGAATGCGAATCGTCTGCCCGGGCTCAACGACCAGGTCCGTGAGCCTGCCCGCATTAAGAATCGCGGTATGACCGGGCGATGGCTGCACATTGAGTAGATCGGGTTTGAATAAGCTGAAGAGTCCTATGCGCAAGGGCCTGCTCGCCGAATCGAGGCCCGCAGCGGCGAAAGAGAGCAACGCTATGGTGGCAAGAACCTCCGACATGAGTCATGAATATGAACGATGAACCGGGAATGCACAATAACGCCCTGGCGCCGCGTCGCTGGGAGGGGTGCGATTGTGACTGGCACTCAAGGTCGCGGCAGCGTCGGTTCTCATTAACACCTCGATTCATCGAGGTGTATGGCGGCCTCGGAGCGTCCTTCGACTGTTTCAACAGTCTTCGGATTCCAGGTGAGGAAACCGTTGAAGCGGTTCGGGGATCCGCCCAGTCGAGACCACCTCTGGGAAGAGACCGTGTGAAAAGTCGGGCAAACAACAAATGTGATCAATCACACGGCGTGTATTTGGTCCGTGACGCGTTTTCCACAGGCTCCTGGTCATCTTTGATCACCGCTTCTGCTGGCAGTCGGACTTTTCACACGGTCTCTGAAGTGAGGTGTTAATGACATGGGCGCTCGCTGTGCAACGCAAAGCTAAGGAGTCAAGAGCCTGACCTCGCAGCTAGTCCGACCTTCAACTGGACTCACCGACGCGAGCTGGCAATGAACTTTCGAGTCCTTCATAGCTGGGTTCGCGTTGTTGGCGACTTCGACGTTATTCGCAGTACCTGCTGGCTTGAAGCCCGGGCGACGCAGTAGACTAACGTTGACGCGCCACGACGATGAGGGGGACTCTTGATGAGTCTGACCTCGCCACCCAAAGGAGATCGCCGCCTGTTCCACTCAAGGAGAAGTCGCCGCTATGAGTACAACTCCCTGGACCTCTTTCGCAAGCAGCCGGGTTGGGACCGAAGAAGCGGGCGATCTGCAGGCTCGCTATCCCAGCATAAGGCGGGCGACGGTAGAATTGTGCGAGCCGCTCTCGCCCGAAGACTGCGTCGTGCAGTCGATGCCGAACTGCAGCCCAGTCAAATGGCATCTGGCGCACACAAGCTGGTTCTTTGAAACTTTCATTCTCGAGCGCGTCATACGGAACTATGTCGGCTTCAACCCCCAGTTCCGAATTCTGTTCAACTCGTACTATCAGTCAGTGGGAGAGCAGTACTCGCGGCCGTTGCGTGGGTTGCTGTCGCGCCCAACTCTGGACGAGGTGCTGGAATACCGAAAGCACGTCGATCGCTACATGATCTCCGTTCTTGACGATGAAGGCACGCTCGCCTCGGCGGCGGGTGTAATCGAGTTAGGGCTCCAGCACGAGCTACAGCATCAGGAATTGATCCTGACCGATATCAAGCACATGCTTTCGTTCAACCCGCTGCGGCCCGCGTACTCAGACGTTGTTGGTCCGGCGGGGGAGTCTCAGCCCCTGAGCTGGAGTCGGCATGAAGGCGGGCTCCGCTGGATCGGCCACAACGGAGACTCCTTTGCCTTCGACAACGAGGAGCCGCGCCATCGCGTGTTCATCGAGCCGTTCGAGCTTGCGTCGCGTCCGGTGACCAATGGCGAGTATGTGGCTTTCATCGAGGCCGGCGGGTATGAGCGGCCCGATTTCTGGCTCTCAGATGGCTGGTACGCGGTTAACGATCAGCACTGGCGCGCGCCGCTCTACTGGGAGTTTCGAGATGGCGCGTGGTTCTTGTTCACCCTGTCGGGACTGCGCGAGCTTCGCCCCGAAGAGCCGGTTTGCCACGTCAGCTTTTACGAGGCGGATGCGTTCTCGCGCTGGGCGGGCGCGCGTCTGCCAACTGAAGCCGAGTGGGAATCGGTAGCCGGCGAGGAGACGATCGCCGGGAACTTCGTGGAGCAGAGCCTCCTGCATCCGGCTCCTGGAGCCGATCCCAGGGATGGGCCGGCTCAGATGTTCGGAGACGTGTGGGAGTGGACCCAGAGTCCTTATACTCCTTATCCCGGGTTCAACCCAACGGAGGGAGCACTGGGTGAATACAACGGCAAGTTCATGTGCAACCAGATAGTGCTCAGGGGCGGTTCCTGCGCAACACCACAGTCCCATATACGCGCGACCTACCGGAATTTTTTTCCGCCGGACGCGCGCTGGCAGTTCAGCGGGATAAGACTCGCACGATGATTCAATTCGACCAGCAGGTGTGTGGCGACCTGGAGGCGGCCCTGACTCGCGAATGGCTGGAGACTAACGGGCTCGGCGGGTTCGCATCGTCGACGATCACGTGTTTGAATACGCGCCGCTATCATGGAGTGCTCGTTGCCGCAACGACAGCGCCCTGCGGTCGAACGGTGCTCGTGTCAAAGGTTGAAGAGACCGTGGTTGTTGACGGACGGCGGTACGAGCTCGGGACGAATCAGTACCCCGGCGTCACTCACCCGACCGGCTACCAGTACTTGAAACAGTTCAGGCTCGATCCGTTCCCCATCTTCACCTACGAGATCGAGGGGCTGGAGATCGAGAAGTCAGTCTTCATGATCCAGGGCGAGAACAGCACGGTTCTACAGTACAGGCTCCGGCGCGCAGCGGGATGCGAGCACGCGATTGTAGTGCTCGAAGCTCGGCCGCTCATCGCATTCCGTGATCACCACAGCACGACGCACGAGAACAATTCGATGAACACCGAAGTGCAGATCGCCGATGGTTCTGTCCGGGTGTCGCCCTACCCGGGGCTGCCGCAGCTTAACGTTGCACACGATGGCGCGGGGGTGGAACCGACGGGTCACTGGTATCGCAACTTCGAATACCGAGCCGAGCGCGAACGGGGACTGGATTTCGTGGAAGACCTGTTCAACCCGTTCGCGATCCGATTCGACTTGAACGACCGGGCCGAAGCAAATCTGATAGCCTCCACCGAGCCGCATCAGGCCGCTCAATCTTCGACCTACCGCGAGGCAGAGGTGAAACGAAGGCAATCGCTCGCCTCATCCGCGCCCGTCGATGACGAATTGATTTCCACCCTCACAGCAGCGGCGGACCAGTACATCGTCGCCCGAGGCAATCTCAAAACCGTCATCGCAGGCTACCACTGGTTCGGCGACTGGGGCCGTGACACGATGATTGCGCTGCCGGGGCTGGCCCTGGTCACCGGGCGCTATGACATAGCAAAGAGCATATTGCTCGAGTTCGCGCGTCACGTTGATCAAGGCATGATTCCCAATCGCTTTCCCGACGAAGGTGAGCGGGCCGAGTACAATACGGTCGACGCGACGCTGTGGTTCTTCGAGGCGGTTCGGTCGCTTGCTCATTACACCGGGGACCACGAATTCATCCGCGCAAACCTGTATGCTGTGCTGGCCGACATCATCGACTGGCACGAGCGCGGCACTCGATACGGCATTCACGTCGATGAGGACGGTTTGCTTAACTCGGGAGAAGAAGGCGTTCAGTTGACCTGGATGGACGCGAAGGTTGGCGACTGGGTGGTGACGCCCCGGCAGGGCAAGCCGGTTGAAATACAGGCGCTATGGTACAACGCGCTTCGCGTGATGGAACAGTTCGCCCTCGAGTTCGGCGACGGGGTTGGTCGCGACCGTTACCGAGCTATGGCCGAACGTGGAAAGCGGAGTTTCAATCTGCTCTTCTGGAACGACGATGCGGGCTGCCTCTACGACTGCGTCAACGGTGAGGAGCGCGACGGTTCGATAAGGCCGAACCAGGTCATCGCTGCGAGCTTGCCATATTCAATGCTCACCCGAAACAAAGCGAAGCGTGTGGTCGAAGTTGTTGAGCGGAACCTATGGACGCCCCTTGGCCTGAGGACCCTTGCGCCTGATGATCCGCGGTACCGGCCGCGTTGCGAAGGCGGCATATGGGAACGTGACTCGGCTTATCATCAGGGAACCGTATGGCCATGGTTAATGGGGCCTTTCATCACTGCCTACGTGAAGTCAGAGGGAAAAACCAGAGCGAGCAGGCAGAGGGCAGCCGGGTGGCTGGCCGCATTTTGCGCGCACCTCAGTGAAGCAGGGCTGGGGCACATATCAGAGATCTGCGATGGCGA
>JBGPFL010000591.1:0-4203 GCA_041483295.1 Blastocatellia bacterium
CCGTGTGAGTTAATGGCTGACCTCTGACCTCTACTTTTGACCTCTGATCTCTTTCCTGGCGGAGAGGGTGGGATTCGAACCCACGGTACAGTTTCCCGTACACAGCATTTCCAGTGCTGCCAGTTAAGCCACTCCTGCACCTCTCCATTGAAAGGCAAAAGTAAAAAGGCAAAAGGCAAAAGTGAGGAACCGGAAGTCCGTATTTTTTCCTTTTGTCTTTTTCCTTTTGCCTTGAATCCTGGCGGAGAGGGTGGGATTCGAACCCACGGTACCCTTACGGGTACAACGGTTTTCGAGACCGCCCGATTCAACCACTCTCGCACCTCTCCACACTCGAATCTGCTTTCCGTCGGTCGGAGAAAAAGGATTGTATCATCGCGCGACAGTCGCTCTCAAGGATACCGCTCTCGACCTCTACCTTATGATTCAAGAAATCGGTCGTGCATATGCCGAAGTGTGTCTCAACAGCCCCTGCCTTCGGGTCCGCGGTTCCGTAAACCAGCCGTTCAATGCGCGAATGGACGATTGCGCCCGCGCACATAGCACAGGGTTCAATCGTCGAATAGAGAACGGCGCCGGTCAGCCTGTAATTGCCGGCCGCTTTCGCCGCCTCTCTGAGCGCCATCACTTCGGCGTGTGCGGTGGGATCGCTCGCGGTTATCACGGCGTTGTGGCCGCGGCCCCTGATCTTGCCGTCGACGACGACTACGGCGCCGACAGGGACTTCGCCCTCAAGGCGAGCTGCCTCGGCTTCAGCCAGCGCCTGCCGCATGAACTCTTCATCAGTTGCTCTCATGCGCGAAACTCCTGCGGCAAAAGAAACGCGAATGTTAAGCGGGGACGCCGGAGATGTCAATGATCAGATTGTGGATTGCGGATTGATCGGATTGAGGATTGCTTGGATTGCTTGGTCGATCGGCGTCGGACTAATTGGGGGATCCGCCATAAGTCCGCATTCCCAAATCCGCAATCCGCAATCCGCAATCCGCAATCCATGTGGCATAATCCGATCACGATTCAACAATGATACTCAGAACCAGACACGGACCCCTCTACTACGACCTCGCCGGGGAAGGCCCGCCGCTGGTCTTTGCAAGCGGCTGGGCCATGTCCGGTGAGTGTTTCAGGCCTGCGGTCGATTTGCTGAAACGCAAATACCGCTGTCTGATCTACGACTCGCGAGGCATCGGTCGTTCCCAGCCCATTTCGCCCGAGGCCAGATTCGAGATAGACGACCACGCCGATGACTTGAAGACTATTCTTGAGTCGCTCGGGATCTTCGATTCGACTCTCGTGGGTCACGAGATGGGAGCACTTGTGGCCGCGGTTTGTGCAGAGAGACATCCCCAGACGGTGAACTCACTGGTGCTGGTCAGCCCTCGCCAGGCGATCTCGGACAGGGACATAAAGCAGCTCTCGGTTTTCACTCCGGCGGCGTTAGCCCTGCGCGAGTTGGCGGCCTATCCTCTAATTCGCAATGTAGTGGCCTGGCGATTTCGAAGCGCTCCCCAGCCATATCGCGACATTCTGTTCAACGAGTTTGCGGATCTCGATCCGCGAACAGCGTATGAGACAGCGGTGTCAGCGGCCGGCGCCGAGAATGTGGCAAGACTCGAACGCTTGGTTTCGCGATCTGATTCCCGTCTCTTGATAATCTGCGGCGAAAAGGACAAGCGGGGAGTGACCCAGGCGCGCCGGCTCTTCTCGCTTGCGCGGGCGGGCAAGCTTGCAACGTTGAGCGACTGCGGTTTTCTGCCCATGCTAGAATACACCGGTCAGTTTGTTAGACTACTGGATCGCTTTGCTGTGAGCTCACGGCGGCCCAGCCGAGGGATCAGCCGTACATGATGTGAAGTATGCGAGGGAAACAAGAAATCACGGAAGCGAGTGCCGGCCGCGACTCAATTGAAGACGACGAGAGCCTCTCGCGCAATGAGGCGAAGAAGTCGAGAAGAGTGGCGACAGCCGGCTTTATCGGTCTCACGTGCGTGCTTCTGGCCAGTGTTTTCTATAACCCCTCACAGGTGGACGCGAACGGCAATTACTTCACAGTCTGCGGCTTCAAGGCTCTGACGGGCCTTCCATGCCCTGGCTGCGGACTCACGCACTCATTCTGCGCGATAGGCAAGGGCGACTTGCGAGAGGCCTTCGCATTCAACGCAGTTGGACCGGCGCTCTACGTGGTCTCTATTCTGGTCTGGCTGAGGTTTCTGTTTGCGCTGGCAGGTGTGAAGCGTCCAGTCGAGTTCTTCGATCAGCGGGTCAACCACGTGAACGTGGTTCGTCTGTTCGCGATAGCTCTCGGCCTGTTCGGTATCGTCCGCATTGTCTATATGGTGATCTGGTGGCCGGCCGGTGTTCAGCACTCTCCGTTGATGCGTTTGATGCAGCGAATACTCACGTGACGAGTTTTTCGTTTTTTGTTCTTTCGCTTACGGTGTCGTTCCCAACATCCAGCCGAGCGATGCTAACACGAGCGCAGACTGAGTCCTCGCCTTGATTGTTGCTTTGATCATCTTCGTTTCGTTCGTGAGATCCGCGGGGGATTATTCTTGACCGGCCCGTTTCTTGTCAATCGTGAGCCCGTAGAGGGACGAGCTTTGCTCTATCGCAGACATCGCGTCGATGAAGAGTACAGGAGCGATGTCTCGCGTTGCTGGATGCGAAACCCATCGGCCGGGGGCGCAGAAACTGCAATCAATGATATATTGCCAGAAGGAGGTTTAGACTGATGGGTCAATTGAAGAGTTTGAGAGTTGGCGCGTTGCTGCTCGCAGCGTGCGTTGCCGTGATGAGCTTGACCGCGGAAGCCAGCGTCCAGCGCAATCGGGAGGCTGGAAAAGCGAAGGCTGCGAAGCGGGTTGGGGTGGGCGCAGCAATCGGCGGCGCTGCCGGAGGTCTAATCGGCGGAAGGAAGGGTGCGGTTATCGGCGCAGGGGCCGGTGCCGGCGGCGGCGCCATCTACCACGCGCACAAGAAACGCACTTACCGAAGACACCACCGGCGAATGCATAGAAGGTCCAGAATTCGCCGGTAACCAGAACGATCACGATCTGACATCAGAGAAGAATGTCCCGCGCAAGTTCTCGGCGGTGCGGTGAAACTGCGGCCTTTGGTTTGATTCTCGCGTTGGCTGACATTCCTGACGGAAATCTAATGGGCGAGGCCCCGGGAGCAGTTCATTCAACGGAAGAACAACCACGAACTGAGGAGCTAACGCTCTTATAGCGATTGTTCATGCCGCCTGGCGTAGCGATCGCCAGGCGGACTCATCTTCAACCGAGCCCTGGCAGGCTCAGTTTTCGCGTTGTTCCACTCTGCCGCCCAGATGCTTCCCGAGGAACTCCTCCATCGCGTGGTAAAAGTCAAAACGGTTCTCCTCATTTTGGAAGCCGTGGCCTTCATTGTTCTTCACCATGTAAGGCACGTCGATCCCTCTGGCCTTCAAGCCGGCCACCATCTGATCGGACTCGTTCTTGTTTACGCGCGGATCGTTGGCGCCCTGCGCGACCAGCAGTGGAGCTTTGATCTTGTCGACGTGGAAGACGGGCGAGGCCGCTCGCAGGAGCGCGTCATCCTTTTCCGGATTTCCAACCATCTCGTACAGCATCTCAAGGAAAGGCTTCCAGTAGGGAGGGATCGACTTCATGAATGTGAAGAGATTGGCAACGCCTACGTAGTCCACACCGCACGCGTATAACTCCGGTGAGAAGGTCAGCCCCGCGAGCGTCGCGTAGCCTCCGTAGCTGCCGCCATAGATGCCGACGCGTTTCGGATCGGCGATGCCCTGCTTGATCAGCCATTGAACGCCATCGCTGATGTCGTTCTGCATCGTCTTGCCCCACTGCTTGAAGCTGGCTTCCCAGAATTTGCGCCCGTAGCCGGTAGAGCCGCGGAAATTCATCTGCAACACGGCGTAGCCGCGATTCGCTAAGAACTGGACCTCGGGGTTGAAGCCCCAGGAGTCCCGGGCCCAGGGACCGCCGTGCGGATTGACCACGACCGGCAGACCCTTTGCCGCGCCCCCCCTTGGCAGGGTCAGATAGCCGTGAATCGTCAAACCGTCGCGGCTCTGGTAGCGGATGGGCTTCATTTCAGCCATCTCGCCCTCTTTGATCCAGGGACTCACATCGGCGAGCTTTCTGAACGCTTTCGTCTTGAGGTCATAAAAATAATAAGCGCCCAGAGAGCGGTCGCTGTAGG
>JBGPFL010000592.1:0-4202 GCA_041483295.1 Blastocatellia bacterium
CACTATGAAGATCATTCCATCGCTGAACACCGGAGTCGTTGCGGTGACTTCCGGATTGCCGCTCATCTTCCAGAGCTCCTTGCCGGTCATCGGATCGTAGCCGCGTATGGCCCTTGTAGCGTTGGTGACCAGTTCGGCGCGCGTCTTGCCCTCGTAAACATTGGGACTGCCCCACGAAGGTATCTCTTCGCGCGGCGTGCGCCAGGCGAGCTTCCCTGTGTTGAGGTCATAGGCCGCGATGAAGGAGTTCTTTTGAACGTCGCACTGGACAATCACCAGGTTCTTATAGATGACGGGCGAACTGGCTGTTCCCCACTGATAATCGGGATCGTAGAACCATCCGGTGTCGAGTATGCCCAGGTCCTGACTCCACAAGAGCTTTCCCTTCACGTCATAGCAATAGAGTCCCTCGGAGCCGAAGAACGCCACTACATGCTTGCCGTCAGTCGCCGGTGTGGAGTTGGCGTGCGTCGACTTGATGTGACGCTTTATCTTCGGCACGCCTTCGTGAGCGATCTGGTCCCAGATGATCTTGCCCGTGCGCTTGTCCAGACAGTAGAGCTGCCATGAATGCTTCGAGGCGTCGGTATCCGTATCTACATCTCCGTACAGACCGGGTTTGAAATACTGATTTGGCTTGCCGCTGCTGATGGCGGTGGTGACAAAGAGGCGATCGCCCCAGGCGATTGGCGACGAGTGCGCCAGCCCCGGAATCGGCGTCTTCCACGAGATGTTGACCGACTTCTCGGCGTCCCACGAGGCAGGCGTCTTTGTGCCCTCCGCGACACCTGAAGCGTTCGATCCGCGAAACGACGGCCAGTCCTGCGCGTGCGCAGCCGCAGTTAAGCAAAGAACGAGACTAAACACAACGATACGCTTCATATGAGTCCTTTCGCTCTTCCTCTTCATGAATCTCTCATTTCGGGTCGGCTCGCTTAAACTCACCAGTGAACCCGGGCTGCTTCAATGTGAGGCCTACAACTTTATCACCTTCGAGCTTGAACTTGATGGTGAATCCATCAAGCTCGACAATGGTGAAGGTCGTCTTATCGATGGCTGCCATTGTAAATGCGCCTTGTCCCGTGAACCTGCCAATGAGCTTTCCATCGTTGATCGTGAACGTAAAGTCACCCACCTCGTGTTTGTAGACCCCCGCATAACTCTTAAGGGTTTCCGGATCTACCGGGAAGCTCTCTTTAGGAACTGCGCCCGACTTTTTGAGCAATTCGACGATCTCAGTCTGCTTAGCAGTTGTCGCAGCCGCTAACGCCTTGGACAAGGCCTCGGACTTCAACTCGTTTCCCTTGTCGAGAGCGACTTTCACGATTTCGATCTTGTTCGTCTGCACGCCGTACATCAGGACCCGCTCTCTACCTTGAGCCCCCTTGTCGAGCAGAAGCTTGAGTACTTCAACGTTGTTCCTCTGCAGCGCCCACCCCAGCGGCATCTCGCCATAAAACGTATCCTTCACATTCACGTTGGCGCCGCGCTCAAGCAGGAGCTTCACCACTTCGATGTGCCCCTTGTCGCACGCATAGGCGAGAGCCGTTGCTCCATATTGAGTCTTGGCGTTCACGTCCGCACCCTTGTCGAGCAATTCCTTCAACTTCGCAACATCACCCTTGCGGGCGGCAGCCAGAAAGTCTTCGTTCAGGTTCTGCGCCCGTGCCGCCGGCGCGAGGACGAAAACGACAACTAACAACGCAATCAGTCTATGCATGGCTTTGCATCCTCTGTGGCTGACATCCGATTGGGGGGATTCAGCATTCCCTCGCATCTGACTCGAATAATGATTAGTGCTAGTAAGGGAACGCCGGGATTGGCTCCCATGTTCGGAGAAATCTCTGCTTGACTCCACTTGCCGCAAATTATATCTTGAAACAGTCGAAGTCAAGCTGCTTGAATGGCCGCAGGCTTGATTGCGTTGCTCTCATAATTCGACAGTGGCGAATTGCAAACACGATATGAACGTTAGGACAGATCCCTATGCACGCCCCGTCTATTAGGCTCTTTGCTCTGGTTTCACTAAGTCTGCTTCTCGTTTCCCTCGTTCCCGGCCAGAGGACCCGAGGCCCTGCCGAGGCTCAGGCCCGCAGCGACTGGCCCGATTGGCGGGGACCAGCCAGGAATGGCATCTCGCAAGAGATGGACCTTCCGACAAGCTGGTCGCTCAAAGGCCAGAACCTGCTCTGGACAGCTCCCTACGGAGGCCGTTCCGGTCCGATCATTCTGGGCGATCGCCTCATTCTTCAAAACGCGTGCGGCAAGGACGCAACTGAGCAAGAGCGCATCATGTGCTTCAATGCCGACACCGGGAAGGTGCTTTGGGAGCATCGCTTCAACGTCTTCCTGAGTGATGTGCCGAAGCACCGGGTCGGATGGCCCTCGCCGGTCGGCGATCCGGCAACCGGCAACATCTATGCGATTGGAGTTGGTGGGCTGCTGCTAGGTCTGTCCAATGATGGAAAGCTCCTCTGGGAGCGCTCGTTGGGTGAAGACTTCGGATTGTGGACGACTCACGGCGGTCGCACCAACTCGCCGATCATCGAAGGCGACCTGGTAATCGTCAGCGGCCCGACTGAAGGATGGGGAGATCAAGCTCCGCGGCGACATCGCTTCATGGCCTTCGACAAGAAGACCGGCGAAGCGGTCTGGGTCAGTTCGCCCGGCGGCAGGCCTTACGACACGACCTATGCTCCTGCCATCGCCGCGGAAATCAATGGAACTCGACTAATCATTACGGGCGCAGGAGACGGCGCAGTGCACGCGATGAAGCCGCAGACCGGCGAACCCGTTTGGCGGTTCGAAATGGCGAAACGAGGCATCAACACCGGCGTGGTGCTCAAGAACAATCTGGCGATCGTCAGTCACAGCGAAGAGAACCTCGACACCAGCGAAATGGGGTTGCTCGCCGCCATCGAGGCAAGCAGCAAGGGTGCCGTCACCCACGACCAGATCAGATGGCAGGTTAAGGGCTTTCAGGGAGGCTTCTCGTCTCCCGTCATTGACGGCGACCGGCTGTATCAGATCGATAACGGCGCGAACCTCTTCGCCTTCGACGTGAATACCGGCAAAGAACTCTGGATACAGAACCTCGGAACGATTCAGAAGGCATCTCCCGTCCTCGCAGACGGCAAGCTCTACGTTGGAACCGAGAATGGAAAGTTCTTCATCCTCAAACCCGGGCCCGATAAGTGCGAGATCCTCAGCTCGGTCGAACTCGGCAACGGCCCGGAGGGACACGAACAGGTTATCGCCTCGGCCGCTGTATCGCGTGGGCGAGTCTTCTTCGTCTCCGATGCGGCAGTCTACTGCATCGGAAAGAAATCGAACTTCGCTGCCGTGCCGCCGGCTCCTCAAGCCAATGCACCGGCTGATGCCGCTGCGACGTGGCTTCAAGTCACTCCCACTGACGTCGATATCAAGCCCGGCCAGTCAGTCCGATTCCATGCCAGGCTATTCGATGAACATGGACGCTTCATCCGCGAGGAACAGCAGCCTGCCTGGTCGCTCGATCAACTGAAGGGAACGATTCAGCCCAACGGAACCTTCACCGCCTCAACCGACGCAGTTGCCCAGGCTGGGCAGGTGAAGGCCACAGTCGGAAAGCTTTCGGGCGCAGGACGACTCCGCGTCTTTCCACCCCTTCCCTGGAGCGAGGACTTTCAAGCTCTTACCGGCGACGCGCTACCGCTGCACTGGATCAACACTGTCGGCAAGTACTCATCGCGCGAAATGGACGGCAGCAGGGTGCTGGTTAAGAATCCCAATCCACCGATCTTCAAACGAGGCCGCGCGTTCATCGGCCTTTCGAACATGTCCAACTACACGGTCGAGGCTGAAGTTAAGGCGCAAGAGAAGCGACGGCAGATGGGGGACGCGGGCGTTGTAGCGCAGAGATACGCGCTCATACTTTTCGGCAATAGTCAGAAGATCGAGCTGGAATCCTGGCAGCCGGAGATCGCGCGAACCGTTCGCGCGCCCTTCGAATGGAAGGCGGACACCTGGTATCACATGAAGCTCGAGGTTCAGAACATGCCCAATGGGAACGTTCGGGCTCGGGGAAAGGCCTGGCCTGCAGGGCAGCCCGAACCCACAGCCTGGACAATAGAGAAGATGGACACGATGGGAAACAAGCAAGGCAGTCCCGGCATTTATGCCGATGCTACCTTTGAGATCTACTTTGATAACGTAAAGGTCAC
>JBGPFL010000593.1:0-4179 GCA_041483295.1 Blastocatellia bacterium
TGAAACGTGAAGTGTCGGCGTCCCGACACTTCACGTTTCTGTTTAAGGTATGCGGGCATCTGAGAGGACAATGTTCGAGGTTTATCGGGAAGCGAGCTATAACAGGCGTTATAGAGTCGTATACTTCACCGAACTGAATGACAACAACAAAGAGGCTGAGATCAACCGTGCAATAGCGGGCGATCACTTCTTCGATGGTTTCCTGAACGACAAGGGCAAGGAAGAGGCCAAGTTGATCATCGAACGCACCCTGGAGCGGCTCAACAAGGGTGAGCAGGTTACTCCCCAGGACCTCGAAAGAGATCTCGCCGACCTCCTCGCATGACCGTGTCAACTACCCGGCACTTTCAACCGCAGCGAGTCAGCGCACAACGAATGAAACTTTGACAGGGGTCCCAGGCTCACCTTGATTCGCCGCGCCGCCACACAGATTCGCACAGAGACAGTGCGTTAGCTTGGCAGTGATCCAACCGCGAATAAGGCCCAGCGGCTTGGCGGCCTGTTATATAATGCTTGAACACTTTGTCCGTGGTCCGTTGCCAGTGGTCAGTCGCCCGTAGCAGCTGATCGCGCAATAGCGACCACTGACAGACTGACAACGGACCACTGATAACGGACTACTGACAAGGGGAGAGGTAAGCTATGGGAGAGGCAATCGAGGACGTCGCTAAAGCAACTCCACTTTCTGCGGCCCAAATCGAAAGGGGCGCGCGATTATCGCCGTTCTTCGGCTGGGAGATGGCTGAATCCTTTGGCGATTCCGCGGAAGAACATCGAGCGGTCAGGCGTTCGGTCGGGCTACTGGATCTCTCTTTCTGCGGGGCAATACGGATAGGGGGGAAAGAAGGTGCTCAGTTCCTGCAGGGCCTGGTTACGAACGACGTCAAGGCTCTTTCCAAAGGAAAGGGATTGCGGGCGGCGTTTCTAACCGGCAAAGGGAAGGTCATCGCCCTGTGCCGAATCTTCGGACTGGACGGCGGCGAGTTTCTGATCATCACAGACCCTCAAACTCACGACAAGGTATACAAGTACATCTTCCCGATGTCTTACGCAGGCGACTTCAAGGTTGAAGACGTCACCGATCTCCACCGGCTGCTGTCGGTGCAGGGACCGAAGTCGCTCCTCGTGATGAAGGAGGTCTGTTTCGACCCGGTCCCGCAGCTTGTCGAGCATGAATGGATCAGCACCATCGTAGCCGGCCATCACGTATTCGTGGCGCGGGCCTCACACACGGGAGAGCCTGGTTACGATATCTTCGTTCCATCGACCGGGCTAAGGGACATCTGGGACTTCGTGCTCCTGAAGGGTGACTTTCATTCTATCGCGCCCGTCGGCCAGGTCGCATTGGATGCCCTGCGCATCGAGGCCGGGATCCCCGTGTATGGACAGGATATCGACGAAGGAAACATGATGCTGGAGACGGGACTGGCGGATGCCGTCAGCTTTACAAAGGGCTGCTATACAGGCCAGGAAGCTGTTGCGATGGCGACCTACCGCGGACACGTGAGTAAGCGGCTGTGCGGCCTGAAGATCTCCGGCCAGATCCCTCCATCGCATGACGGGCTTGTCACGAAAGACGGCAAGGAGATCGGCGTTGTGACCAGTGCGTTGAAGTCCCAGGTTCTCGAATCGGTGATCGCGCTGGCACTCCTGAAGTACGGCTACCTGGATCCCGGCACCAGCGTTGAAGTAGAGTCTGAGGGCATTTCCATTCCGGCCACTGTCGTTGAACTGCCCTTTGTAAGAGGAATTTAGCGACTAGAAGTTCAGGCCCCTGCTTAACGAACTCTCAGGGCTGCAGGTGACAACGATCATGGGATCCACAGGCAGAATCACGGTGGGAGTGATGGGTTCGGCAGGCGATGTACTAACGGAAGCCGACAGAGGACGACTGAGCACGATGGCGGAGCACCTCGGGGCTGCGATCGCCAAACGGGGATTCGTCCTGCTGACCGGAGCAACGACCGGTCTTCCCGATATGGTCTCTCGAGCAGCAGGAGGGCATGGCGGGCTTACCATAGGGATTTCTCCCGCAGCTAATCGCGAGGAACACGTAACCGAATGGGGACTGCCGCCCGACGGAGCTCAGGTAATAGTCTACACCGGTTTCGGGTTGAAAGGGCGCAACGTGATCAACATTCGAGCTTCAGACATCGTGATAATCTTCGGCGGGGGGATGGGGACGCTTAATGAATTCACGATCGCGTACGACGAAGGAAAAGTGATAGGGGTGGTGCAGGGAAGCGGAGGTGTGGCAGACCACATCGATGCGATAATCGAGTTCGCCAAGACGCCTAGCCGTTGTCGAGTGCTCTTCGATGAAGATCCCGAAGCGCTGATTGATTCGTGCGTGGAAGCACTGGAGCGCTGACCGTTATGCGGGTTTCCCACCCCAGGGCTTTGCGGGGTTCGGAGTGCTCCAATAACGATTCTCGTAGTAGCGTTGGAGACCCTCGATGCCATCGATCATTGTCTCTCTCACGCCTTTTTCGTCCAGGTTGGTGCCGCTTACGGTTATCTTGCCGTCATCGCCGGGTTTGATAGTAACTGCCGCCTTCGGGGTAATCAGTTCGATCAGCCCGTGCCACATCGATTCATCGACAACAACGATGTAGCCGCTGCCTCCGAAGGCGTAGACCTTTTCGTCGCCTGCCTTCACGAAGGACTTGTCGTGTTCTGCCCACATCCAATCCATCAGATCCGCAAGCGCGGACAATTCCTTTTCGTAAGCGCCGGCGAAGTTGGGTCGCGATGATGTTGTTGTCAGGGTCATAGACTCTTACGCGCTAGGTCCACTCAAGTCGGGCGCCCTAAGTTGAATGGACTCTTCAGGCATGGTTCCAATTGTACGGCTCAAGAAGGAGCTGCTGGCCGACTGGTGCCATCGCGGCTTCAAACACTCCCGGGCAAGCCCGATACACTACAAAACTCTCAAACCTGGAGAAGCTTCTACCTCTGGTTTGAATCTCTACAACCTGCTATCTTGTGGTCCCGTGCAGTGTAGCAGAGCGCGAAGATGCTGCCAACCTTGGTCTGTGGTTTATGGTCTCTGGTTTGTGGTTTGTGGTCTACGGTTTTCGGTTGAACGGACCAGAGAACTCGAGAACCTGGAACGAGAAACCACAAGCCAGAAACCATAGACCAGAAACCGAGGCGGTTATGAACGACGACGGCAAGAGGAACGCTGCTCAACGTGCAATTGAGTTCGTCACAGGCGGACAAGTGGTGGGCCTCGGTACTGGGTCAACGGCCGAGTTCGCAATCAAGGCGCTGGCGGAACTGGTCCGGGAAGGCTTGCTCATCACGGGAGTACCGACGTCCAACGCAGCGGCGAACCTTGCCCGGAGTCTGGGAGTTCCGCTGGCCGAGCTGAATGACGTGTCCGCCGTAGACATCACCATCGACGGCGCAGACGAGGTCGATCCTGCTTTCAACATGATCAAGGGAGGCGGAGGCGCCTTGACCCGTGAAAAGCTCGTCGCACTCTCGTCCCTGCGGAGGGTCTATGTGATCGACGAAAGCAAGCTGGTAGAGCGGCTCGGTCAGTCATGGGCTGTGCCGGTCGAGGTGCTTCCGTTCGCGTGGACAGTCTCGGCGGGGCATCTCAACGGGCTGGGCTGTGAGACTAGATTGAGGGGTGACATTCAGACGCCGTTCTTGACTGACAATGGGAACTACATAATCGATTGCCGTTTCGATTCGATATCCGACGCGCCGCAGCTCGAAAGGGCAATCAAGCAATTGCCTGGAGTTGTCGAGAGCGGTCTGTTCACAGGAATCGCGGATGTGCTGGTGATAGGTTTTAAGGACCGAGTGGAAGTCAGGGAGAGCCCCGTGGGATGAGGCGCACAAGAATCTCCTTTATTCTTATCGAGCCGTCTAGTAGAATCACGGCCAACCCCCTCTGCAGAGAAAGAATCTGCTTCACCTACCGGAGGTCCCTGTGATCGAGTCTTGTTGGAGAGAAGAGCTCTTCGAGGCCTTCGAGTGCCTGATTGAGATAGAGATATGCAGCCGCCGCGCGCATGTTCCTGAACGGAACAAACTGCTCCGCTGTTTTCAGTTCATCAGCGCCGACGCGGTTTCTGTCGGCGATTACTGCTGGAATGGCGATTGCACGAACTGCCAGGTCTGGTACGAAACTGAGAGTGGGGAAACCAAGAGCGCTCTGGCGTGCAA
>JBGPFL010000594.1:0-4176 GCA_041483295.1 Blastocatellia bacterium
CGCAGTTTAAGCTGGTGCAGCTCTCCGCGAAAGCGCGTCGGCAGCAGACGAGTATTGTGAAGTCGAAGTGATGACATCGGCGGGTCCCGCAAGGGGCCTTTGAGAGGCTTGAGCCGGATGTAGGGAAACTTGCAAATCCGGTTCTTAGGGGGCTGAGCGGGAGCAATCCCGCTTGGCTACCCGGCCCGACGACGATCGGTGCGTTTGGGAGGACCTGAATGAGCCACTCAGAACAACACGAGGTAGTCTTCAAGGCACACTGCATCGACCAAGAATACTGGCTTCTTCGCCGCCTCAGGTGTCATTGCCGCAAAGCTTATGACAGCAAAGCATCGATGAAGACCTTGGAGTCACGGGCTTCCGGTATGGTCGACGTGTTCCACCTCCGTTGCGATGATTGTGGTCGGCCGCTGACGGTCGTCTTTGACATCTCGTCGTTCTGGGGCCGCCTTGAAGAGATGTTTGATTTGGATTCGTTGAATGTGGAGGAGGCAAGAACTCGACTCCAGCAGGCACTCGTTGAGAGGGCCGGCGGCGACATGGAGTTCGTTCTCCAGTACCTGCGCGTACTGAGTGCCAACGGCGATACGCCCGCACTCGAATACGTGAGGGCCGCTCTGGAACACCTCCGCACTAAGATCGCCAGTCCGTGATGGGGTGCAGAACATGACAATGTGGGGCACAACACGGCGCTGCAGACCGACGAGCGGCGCACCAGCGGTCGGATTACTTGAGGCAATCCTCCCGCAGCTCCCGGCAGCGTCAAAGCCGTTGGGTCCTTTGAGGCGATGGAGGAATCAGCGGAAGTTTTCAATCAAGAGCCGCCGCATTTTCAGCTCATGTTCACCCGCGGCGAATTCGATCAAGAGCTGTGGGTTTCTGTTCCTTGGTTGCGCCTCTAAGCGCCGCCCAACTGGGGGACGCAGGCACCCGCAGAAAGCGCGCCGCACGATTGCTCGCGTTGGATTGCTCCCTATTGCTATGGTGAAAGCATTTTCGATACGCCAGATGCGTCGGGTTCGTCCGAGTCGGCAAGTGATCTGCCGGCGGACCTGGAGCAGTGTCTGGCTGAACTCGGCGTCCGCTCCTTTCGCTCGGGGCTGTTCCTCACAGTAGACCCGTCCATCAGTGATGTGCTTCTGAGCGATTGGCGCTGGCTTGTACCCGTAGACAGCTTGGTATGGGCACGTTCAGCATTCGGGGACCTGTTTCTTTACCTCCCGAAGGAAGCAGAACCACTGTCCCTCCTCGACACGGTCGGTGGCGCCGTCCAAAAGCTTGGGCCATCAATCGCCGATGTGCTGAACACGACACTGCTTCGAGACGACTTCAAGGACGAGAGGTTACTCACACAGTCTTCGACTCCGTGCCAGATTGAACGCGAGGGGGATTGATAAGAGGTGGGATGATCTTCCTTCTCTCACGGATGGCGACGAACATTCCTTCGTCGTCATCCGTGGGAGAACCATACCCGTTGACTACAACAGAGAGCGCCGCCGCGGAGCGTTCCTCGAAGACTTCGTTCCGTCGGAGCCTCAGAAGCTGAAGCGAAGTTGCAGATCAACGCGGCGATTGTTTGCCGCGCCGCCACCGAAACCCCCTCCGCCGAAGCTTATGCCGCCCCCGGCAAGAGAAAGCGATTGACCGAACGAAGGCGAACTGAGATTCCCGACCGGCGACCCCGCGTTAGTGTGATTGAAGAGGTTGGACGCGTTGACGGAGATCGTCAGGTTATAGGGATGATCATTGGCTCCGCCGGCGCCGAACATGATCGCTCCGGGACCGGGTCCTCCTCCACCACCCGGGCCTCGTCCCCCTCCCCCTCCTCCTTCACCACCACCACCACCACCAGGCCGTCCCCCTCCGGGAATGCCTTGCGTGAATCTGCCGCCGCCGTCTCCGCCCGGCCCTTGTTGAGTTGCAGCAGCACTCGCAGCAGCACGCGCCGCCGTCCCAGAACCGCCAAAGCCGAAGGTCCTGCCGACTCGCAGGTTCATGGAAAAGTATCCCGGACCTTCGATGAAGTTACGAGGAACGATCTGCGCTCCAGGAAGAGGACTCAGGTCGAAAGTGCCAAAGCGCGTGACCTTCCTCGGCCTCAACGTGTCGGTGGCAAATGCCGGCCGCTCGCTGGAGACCGTGTCGCCGTTCGTCTCGACTCCGGTATAGATATTGAACGGCGAGCCCGACGAAGCCATGATGAATGGACTCAAGCTGACCCGCCACGGCAGGTTTATGCTGCCGAAGATGAACGCCCTGTGGCGCACGTCGAATGATGAGCGCCCAAACTCATCTCTCAAGTCATAAGTGTTTGCGGGGAGTGAGCCCGCGCTATCTGTGTCGCTCCGACTCCGCCCGAGGACGTAAGTGCCGGCAATCGTGACGTACCGGTTGAAGCGATTCTGGAGATTGAAGATCAACTGATTCTGTTTCAAGATGCCGCTCGATTCGTACTCAAAGATGTTCCCCGCGTTTCCGAATGGGCGGACACCGCTGCCGGAAACGAGCGGGTTGAATGTTCCCGGAAACGGAGCGTTGATGTTGCGAGTGCGCAGATAGTGCACTCCACGCGCGTTCAAGAATGTCGCAGTCAAGGTGGTCCTGTATGGCAACTGCCGCTCAATGCTTACGCTCGACTGAACCGTGTATGGCGCCGTCAAATCGGCGGCCACCCGGTACGTATTCTGAGACTGTACGAACGGCGCGAGACTTTCTATCGATGGCACTCGCGGGAAGACTCCAAGCACGGCAGGATCCGTAACAGTGAACTGCTGCTGGTTGATCCCGTTGAACCGGCTGGCCTGCAACGTCAAGTTTTCTCCGGCCCGCTCGTAGAAGATGCCCGATCCGCCGCGAAGAACGGTCTTTGGCTGTCGTCCGACAGCAGCACCGGGTGACCATGCAAAAGACACGCGAGGCGCGAAGTTGAGGTTGCTGCTGATATTGGTCTGGGCTTCATACCGCAAACCGTAGCTGAGCGTGAAGCCAGGGCGAACTCGCCAGTCATCCTGAAAGAATCCTCCGACGTCCCACTGCCTGACACCCGCTGCCGGATTGCCGCCCGCGATGGAAAATTGAGATGGCTCCCCGCCGAGGGCGACAATCTCGGACGGGCTCAGTCCTTGTTGCTGAAACAGCAGTGTGCGGCGATAGCGTTCAAGGCTCGTTATGTTTCCCAGAACGATCTGCCCGCTCTCGCGTTGCACGCGATTGTTTGCATCGAGCAACGGCGCGACTCCGCCGAAGAAAGTGTACGTTCCGCCGAAATTATTCGAGCTGACATCATCGATGTTAATCCAGCGCAAGCGCGCGCCAATCTTAAGAGTATGAGTTTTGACGGCCCACGTGGTGTAGTTTTGCAACTCCACGCGGTCCCTGCCGTTGACCGCCAAACCGACGTTCGACCCACCGCCCGTGAAAGCCTCGCTGACCATGATCGTAGGAGTGGAATTATCGCCCACCTGATCTCTGGTGTTGTGCTGGAACTGAAAGCGCGTCTCGTTGACTATTCTCGGACTCAGGACTGCTGTCTCAGTAAGCTGAATCTGATGCTCAGTAGAGGAGGTATTGAATGCCCGCGACGGCAGCGAGAATCCCCCTATGCCCGAGTTCTTGAAGCTGTTGTGATCGTAGCTATATCGCGCAATCAGCGTGTTGTTCTTATTCAGCTGATAGTCAAGCCGCGGGCTGAACTCAATTGAGCGCCGCGGCACCACTACTCCCTGGCTGACGGTGGTCACGTTGAGCGAAGAATCGAGAATTTTAGCATTGATGATCGCGTTATCGTCTACATCGCGTTTTGAGACGTTAACAAAAAATGAAGAACGCTTGGCGATGAGCGGCCCGCTGAAGCTCCCGTTGAGATTGCGAAGACTGGTTTTCGGCTTGTTGCTCACAAAAGGATTGCGAGTGTTAAAATCCTGGTTGTTGTAAGATGCGGCTGCCGAGCCGTGATACTTCTCGACACCTGGCTTCGTCAGGATCTCTATTCGACCAAAACCGATGCGGTCGTTCTCGGCTGCGAACGGATTAGAATTTATGCGAATCTCGCGGATGGCTTCCTTTGGCGGCATGCTTACGCCCGAAAATCCATCTACGAAAAGCTGACCCCCGTTCGGTCCGGCGGATCCTCCTGCCATCGCTTGCAGAGCGGCTGCTAAATCATCCGGATCGTCC
>JBGPFL010000595.1:0-4170 GCA_041483295.1 Blastocatellia bacterium
CGACCCTCCTCCCGTTCATCTCTCGCACCAGCCTCGCCGCCGCGAGGCTGGTGCGAGAGATGAACGAACAGGGACCCAAGACAGTCCGCGTGAGTAGGTAGGATCTGAACAATCCACCAACTGCCGTTGGTGGGATTCAGGACGCCGTTAGTGTTCATCACAATCATTGTGACTGAGTACTACGGTGAAGACGGGCATCGCTTCGATAGGTGGTTCCGCCTTCATAGTTCTGTAGTCCTATTCCCAGTGTTCCGCCACCGGCTGGCCGCCGACCAGCTTGCCAAGGGCGGTTGTGCCCCCGAAGTCCGCAACTATCTGATCGTCGAGATCATCGGCAACTCTGGCTATGGCCGAAACGCTGGCGTAGAGTTCTTCACGTTGCATCGTGTCGCCCAGTATCGTGTGTGTTAACAAAACCGACGCTTTGGCGTTCTCGCCGATCGCGAGTCCGAAGCCTCCGAGTATCAGCTTCAGATTGTAGGTGAGCAGGTACCGCATCAGCCGCTCAGTCACCTCCACGTCCACCACGACATACGAGAAGATTTCCACGCCGGCCTTCTTGTCGCCAATGGGAAACGTGCGCACGTAGACGAAGGTCGATCCCTCTTGCAGTGTGAACGTGTCGTCGAGAGCCTTCACGTTCACTTCTCCAAAGAGCGTGTGCAGGTACTCACGCGTCTTCTCGTAGACTTTCTTGTGCGGTTCGGTCTTGAATTCCATCTGGGGATCCGCGCGCCCAAGTCTAGACTGACGAGTGGCCGTTGATGTAGCGCATGTCGACACGAACGGCGCCCGCCTCTACCCGGACGTTGACTTCCGGCCTGGCTCCAATCGCGCGGCGATCTACATGGAGGTTGGTAAATGGAATGACAATGGTCTCCTGCCACAGGCGTTCGAGCTGGGCAAGACTCTTGCGCTCGGCGGCCAACCGGTCCGCGAAAAACGAGGCCAGACCCGGGTCCATCTTGATGACGATCGGTTGCGCGGCTTCAAGGCGAGCGCCGAGCGCCTCGAGCCGTTCTGCGATGATCTTCTCCGTCGCCCCCCGGTCCAGCACCAGAAACTCGATAACCTCGTCAATGGCCGCGGCTAACGACTCAGCCAGACCGCTCTGTCCCCGCTCGCGATTGAGGCTGCCGGTGATGGGACGAAGTCCGCCGGTCCGCCGCTCCTCGTCGTCATCCTTGCGCGGCGAGAATCCGACCTGAGTCTGCTTGTGGTTCTCCGTTATCTGCGAGAGCGACATAACCACCGTGATGTTTGAGAGCGAAATCCTCGCGCCGGCAGCGTCGGTGAACCTGCCCTGCTCGAACGTTTCCCCTAAGAACTGCTGAACTATGGGGTGAGCCAGATCGACGTTCCGAAAGTACAGGACTGAATGCGGATTGTCTTCGGCGGCTTTTGACAACAAGCCGCTGCGTTCGCCGTAGCCTACGTAGCCGGGCTCGGCGCCGACCAGACGAGAGATCGAGTGAGCTTCGTTGAACTGGCTCATTTCGAATTCGATCATCTTCTGGGTCGATCCGTACAGGAACTTCGCCAGACCCGCGGCCATCTCGTGTTTCCCCACCCCCTCCGGCCCGACAAAGAGAAAGACGCCGTCGGGCTGTTCTGGCCTGAGCTCGAGCTTCAGCTTAGCTATTCGTGAGACGCGTGCGACGTCGCGGGCTGCGCGTCGCTGCCCGGGGACTTGTGAATTCAGGAACTCCTCCAGCCGTTCGAGCCGCTCGGACGGGTCCTCATCCATTATTTCCAGCGGCAGACCGGTCGTTTCAGACAGGGTTTCCGTCACGCTTTCACGAGTGAGCCGGTCGTCGCCTCCCAGCGTCGCCTTGGCCGCCGCGCGGTCGAGCAGATCGAAGGCTTTATCGGGAAAGCAGCGAGAGTGCAAGTAGCGATCGGCCATGTCAACGATAAATACGATGACCTCATCGTCTATTCTCACCCCGTGGTAAGACTCGAACGCACTGCGCGAGAGCGTGAGTATGCGGCAGGTCTCATCCGGCGAAGGCTCTTCAATGGTGATCGTGCTGAAACGCCTGGCCAGCGCCTCGTCGCGTGCGACGTATTTATAATATTCCGCCAGCGTGGTCGCGCCTATACAGGTGATCTCGCCTTTGGAGAGCGACGACTTGAGCAGGTTGGCTACATCTCCGGTGCCCCCGCCTCCGCCGGCACTCAGCAGGTTGTGAATCTCGTCGAAAAAGAGGATGCAGTCGCCGGCGCGGCGGACCTCTTCCAGTAAGTTCTTTAAGCGTTCTTCGATCTCGCCGGCGAATTTTGCGTCGGCCAGCAACCGCAGCCTTGAGACTTCCAGGACCCGTTTGCCCTTGAGCCGAGCGGGCACCTTTCCTTCACAGAGCCGCGCTGAAACTGCGGCTACCAGGGCGCTCTTGCCCACGCCGGGCTTACCGATCAGGAGAGGATTGCTCTTCAGCTTGCGGCAGAGCGTCTCGAGTACCGCGGTGATCTCGCGCTCCCGGCCGATGAACGGAAGGGCGGAAGCGCCGCGCGACTCCTCTGCAAGGTCCGAGCAATACTCGCGTAGGACGCCGGTCAAGGTGCGCGAGGTCGATCCTCCGGCCGGCCGCGAGCGGGGCTCGTGACCGCCAGTCCGGTCTGCTTCAACGCGCTCAGTTCGCGACTGGACCGGCGTAGTCGCCAGCTCAAACTCTGCCAGCGCCGGCTCATATTGAACGCAGTCACCAAGAGCTTCCCGGACTGTTGCGCTGGCGAGCGAAGCTCTCAGCAGGTGCGCCGGCGTCACGAGTCCAGCATCGACAGCCTGCGCCAGCCGGTTTGCGTCGGCGATCACGGCCTGGGTCTCCTTCGGTACGATTATCGACTGGGCGGGTTGCGGGTAAAGCTCCGACAGACTGCCGAGTGCAACCATGAGCAGCCGCGCACACTCGGTGCCACTCTCCTCGGAACTCGAGGGCAGGTCCTGCAGAAGGGCAACCGCAAGATGGAGCGCAGACAACACGCCACCATTCGAACACGCGAGCCTTCGCGCGCCGTCGAAGGCTTCGCGCGCCTTGGGGCCTAGCAGTCTGATCAACTCTTCTTTCTGCATTCAGCAGGGCCGATGACTGACGACGACATTCGTCATTCATGCTTTCCGCGTGAAAGCCTATAACGGCGGTTGGTGAGGGTCAACTGCAATAATGGAGACCGCCGCAGAAAGACCCCTCATACAGGCGAATCGCAAAAAAGCGGACTGACCCCTCATAGACTCATAGACTGGCAGAATAGACCAGGGGTGAATACCAACGCCGGTTGTTGCGCCGGGAGCAGTTGCTTAATTATTGGATTGTCTCTGAGGTCACGACCTCGTGCTGGGTGGGTATGTCGCTCACGGTCAGCACCTGCTCCGAATACACGTTCGAGTTGACGAGCGTCTGCACGACGTAGTTACCTGCTGCTGGAAAAGAGATATTCGCGAAGATCGTGATATTGTCAGCGAAGCCGTTGGCCGGTATCTCAAACGGTGATGGCGGCGAGACTGCAATTGGCTGAGTGCGGTCGGGGCTCAGAATGCGCACCTCGGAGAGATACTGCCCCTCGCCCGACCAGTGATTGAGGATAACCATCTTGAGCAGGGTCACGGGAAGCTGAGGCACCTGTATGCCATAGAAGAGGCCCATCAGGCTGAGCTTCTGATTGATCTCCAGCCGAACGTCCTCGCACATGATTGTGTAGTGCAGCCGGAGATTCGAGATGTTCCGTTGTTCTCGCATCAGTTTGACTTCGCTTTCGGGAGTTACTATCTCATGCCGATTACCTCCGTTCAAGCACCCACGCCGAACAGGTGGTCAATCATAGATTCAGGACTCGCGGTATGGAAGGCCAGTTCAAAAATCAACACAGTTAGTAGTTTGGGTTGTGAGGAGCCTCCGTTCAAAACTCCAGAACCTGGCTGCAATCAGGCGTGCCATTGGGACGGGCCGTCTTCTGGGATTCCGTCTTAGAGGAAGTGAACAGCATCAGGCAGGAAGTTCTTGACTTGGGCGGTGAGAGAGTTTATGCTGCGGTGCGTCGGGTCGTCTAATCGACAAGCCCCCTTGAACATTCAGTAGCCCCCTTGCTGAATGTTCGCTACCCAACGCACCGCTTAAACAGTACCGCTTTATGGCAGGAACATAAGGCGGTGTTGTCTACGGGCGCAGTTTA
>JBGPFL010000596.1:0-4168 GCA_041483295.1 Blastocatellia bacterium
AGAGAATTGTTGCCGTGCGGGAGCGCGGGAACGCGTTGACGGTGTTGGATGCTCTACGCGCGTTGGAGGACGAATACACCGCGAAAGGGCCCGCAGCGCGATCGGCGATCGCGGCGCGCATTCTGACAGTAGCACCTGAGGTTGGAAACTATGGCGAGGCCTTGCGATACGCGGACCTCGCTTATGGCACACATGCGATGGGGCGGCTCGCCAGCGAGGACGACCTCAAAGGCTATAAGCCGGTAGACGCGCTAAGCGCACTCGCGCACGCCGCCGAAGCCGCGCAGGTTGTGATGATCAACGAGGCCCATCACGCCCCGCAGCATCGGGCCTTTACCATTGATCTGCTCAAGGCGTTGCGGCGCAGAGGATTCACTTACTTCGCCACCGAGACTCTCTACGAAACGGACACGCAACTCAACGAACGCGGCTATCCGACGGCGCAAACCGGCTACTACACAACCGAGCCGGTTTACGGTGACCTGATCCGCATCGCGCTGAAGCTGGGATTCCGCGTCGTCCCTTACGAAGCCCAGGGGCCCAGGAACTCTGATGAGCGCGAAAGAGGGCAGGCCCGGAACCTCATCGAACGAATCCTGAAGGTCGACCAGAAAGCCAGAATTCTGGTACACGCCGGCTACGCTCACATCGACGAATCCGGCGCAGACCGCGTGGGAGCGATAACGATGGCGCAACGCTTCAAGGAGACGACCGGCATAGATCCGCTCACGATTGAACAGACGGAGATGACCGAACACAGCGCACGGGAATACGAACACCCGCTGTACCAATACGTGCTGGGGCGGGGGCTGGTGCTTCGACCGACGGTGTTTCGGAACGCCCGAGGGGAATTGTGGATGCAGGAAGGAGGCCGGCACGACGTGACGCTCTTCCATCCGCGCAGCCGGCCCCTCAGCCGAGATGCTGGCGGCAGACCTGATTGGCTGCGCCTGGGAGGAAGTCGAGGACCTTATCGGCTGCCGAAAAACGTTTGTGGCGCGGAGCGGCGCTGCCTGGTGCGCGCCAGGGCGGCAAGTGAAACCGCGGATGCCACTCCAATAGATCAGCTGGAAGTTCTGGCGGACCGTCCAGCGCCGAGACTGATGCTGCCTGCCGGCGAGTTCATCATCGAAGCCGAGAACCCTGAGGGAAAACCGATCATGAGTTTTCGCATCAGGAAAGGGAGACCACGATGAATTCATGGAGAATAAACCGTGCCTGAGTGGAAGCAAGAGATCAGACGGCGGCTTGCCAACCTCAACCTCGAGCCGACGCGTGAAGCCGAGATCGTCGAGGAACTCTCGCAGCACCTCCAGGACCACTATGAAGAATCGCGGTCCGGCGGCGCGACCGAAGCAGAAGCACATAGCGCGGCGCTAAAGGAACTGAGCGACAGTGAACTATTGGCTCGGGAGCTGCGGCAGGTCGAGCGTCGAATGGCGCAAGAGATCGTAGTCCCCGGCACTGGGAGGAAAAACATGATTGGTGATCTTCGACAGGACCTACGCTATGGCCTCAGGACGATGCGAAAGAGCCCTGGTTTCACCGCAGTCGCGGTATTGTCGTTGGCATTGGGCATCGGCGCTAACACGGCGATCTTTCAGCTACTCGACGCGGTTCGGCTGCGCACTCTTCCGGTGAAGAATCCACAGGAGCTCACGGAGGTTCGGATAACGGACATGACCGGGGCGAGGGGAAGCTACAGCACCTCGCATCCCCAGGTCACCAATCGGGTCTGGGAACAGATCCGCGACCAGCAGCAAGCGCTTTCCGCCATTTTTGCTTGGAGCGCCGACCGCTTCAACCTTGCCACCAGCGGCGAAGCTCGCATCGCTCAGGGCCTGTGGGTGAGCGGGGATACTTTCAACGTACTTGGAGTCCAGCCAATTCTGGGTCGCGTATTCTCGCTCGACGACGATCAGCGAGGCAGCTCTCCTCGGGCAGTCATCAGCTACTCGTTCTGGCAACGCGAATTCGGCGGGGACGCGTCTGTTGTCGGCAGGCAGTTGACGGTTGGAGATCATCCCATTGAAATCATCGGCGTCGCTCCCGCCAGTTTCTTTGGACTCGAGGTCGGGCGCTCGTTCGATTTGGCCGTTCCGATCCGCGCGGAAGCCATCGTGCGGGGTCCAGGCTCCCGCCTGGACTCTGGTACCACATGGTACCTCACCGTTATGGGGCGCTTGAAACCGGGCTGGTCGGTCGAGCAAGCCAGCAACCACGTGAGTTCGATCTCGCCTGGAATATTCGAGGCGACGTTGCCTGCGGATTATCCGCCTGTCAGCGTGAAAGACTATCTCGCGTTCAAACTGGCGGCGTTTCCTGCCGGCGCTGGAACTTCAGAGTTGCGCGAAAAATACTCGAATCCACTCTGGCTTTTGCTGGCTATCGGCGGACTGGTCCTCTTGATCGCCTGCGCCAACCTTGCCAATCTCCTGCTCGCGCGGGCAAGCGTCCGGGAACGTGAGATCGCCGTGCGACTGGCTCTGGGCGCCTCGCGCGAGCGACTCGTCCGGCAGTTGATGGCCGAGAGTCTCCTGCTCGCCGCGGCAGGCGCGGGCCTGGGGCTGGTCCTCGCTCAAGGGTTGAGTCAGTTCCTCGTCTCGTTCCTCAGCACCGAGGGCAACGCGCTGTTCCTGAACCTGAGCCCCGACTGGCGCGTGCTCGGGTTTACGATTGCGCTAGCGGCTTTGACCGCTGTTCTATTCGGATTGACGCCGGCATTTCGCGGGACTCGGACCGATCCGGGATCAGTCATGAAGGCGGGCGGCCGGGGCCTAACAGCCAGCCGCGAACGCTTCAGCTTGCGCCGCGCGCTCGTAGTCTCCCAGATCGCGCTGTCGTTGGTGCTGCTTGTAAGCGCTCTCCTTTTTTCCCTAAGCCTGCGCAATCTGCAGACTCAGGATGCGGGCCTGCAGCAGAACGGCATCCTGCTCACCAACCTGAGCATAGGACGTCTGAACATCCCCGCCGAACGCCGCCAGGACTTTAAGCGGGAGATTGTCAACCGGATCAGAGCTATTCCCATGGTGGAGGCGGCGGCCGACGCTTTGGTCGTTCCGCTGATGGGAGCCTCCTGGAGCAATGCCGTATGGATGGACGGGTCAGATTCAACGCAAAGAGAAGAGTCATACTTCAACCGGGTGAGCCCGGATTATTTCAAGACGATGAAAATGCCGTTGCTGGCGGGTCGCGACTTCGATGACCACGACACGCCAACGTCGGTGAAAGTGGCGATCGTGACTGAAACCTTCGCCCGGCGGCTTGGAAACCTGAATCCCATCGGCAAGACGTTTTGGGTCGAGAGAACACCCGATGGCCCCGAGAAACTCTACGAGGTGGTTGGCCTGGTGAGAGATGCCAAGTACGAGGATCTGCACGACGAGTTCTCACCGACCGCCTTTCTTTCCACGTCGCAGGATCCGAGCCCCCGCACGACTGAGCGGATCTTGATTCGGTCGACCGCGCCTCTTGCCAACCTGACCTCTTCGGTCAAGGCGACGATCGCAGAGATCAATCCGGAGATCGGCATTGCGTTCCAGGTATTCGAAACTCAGATTCAAAACTCATTGTTGCGCGAGCGCTTGATGGCCACGCTCTCGGGGTTCTTTGGGATCCTCGCGTTGGCGCTTGCATGCATCGGGCTCTACGGCATCCTCTCTTACGGTGTCGCAAGCCGGACCAAAGAGATTGGCATTCGTATTGCGCTCGGCGCCGAACGGAATAGTGTAGTCTGGCTGGTTATGCGAGAAGCGCTGCTACTGGCATTGATCGGTGTAGCGATTGGCCTGCCGGCAGTTCTGGGTGCGGTAGGCCTGGTCGAGAGCCTGCTGTACGGAGTGAAACCGGCCGACCCGGCTCTCATCTCTCTTGCGGTGCTGATGATGATCGTCGTTGCGGCACTGGCCGCATACATTCCAGCGCGTCGCGCAACCAAAGTCGACCCGATGACGGCACTCAGATACGAATGAGAATTTGTCCGTTGTCCGTCGTCAGTTGTCATTTGTCACTGGTCATTTGCCTTTTGTCTCTTGTTCAAGAGTAAGCAACAACCGAGCACTGACCACGAACAACTGACCACGGACAACGGACAAATGACAAGTGACGACCAATCGCGCTCATGGTTGCGCAGAAAGGGCTCTTCCCTCAAACTAAGGATCGACTGGCC
>JBGPFL010000597.1:0-4167 GCA_041483295.1 Blastocatellia bacterium
CCAATTCGAGGGATCATGCGGGTCGGCCGCTGCTTTAGGGTTCGATTCGTCCATAGCCTCGTCGGCCACAATGACGCCGAATTCGGTCGAGATCTCCGATGTCCTCTGTTCGCTATATACCTCATCGGCGGCGGCGGACATCTCCCTGACCAGCGTATTGTCGTAGTCGATTCTGCGGTTGAAGCTTACGAGAACCGCGAAAGCCCGTGATACTTTTTCGAACGCCTGGTCAATCTGAGGGATCAAGCTGGTTGGAAGAGCAACAGATATTTCGAAGTATGAAGGATGGAGGAAGGCGACCGCGCGGAGATAAGCCATCTTTATCTCGCCGGTTGCGGCGATGCGGTCTACAGCGAGGACCTGGTAATGGTTGCTCGCCCGCTCGACTCGACCCAGTAGTTGCTTGAGCTCTCGAAAAAAGGCCCTTATCTGCTTGTCCGTGGGCTTTGGCGGCGAGGATGGATTTTGTGGATTGACGGCTTTGGAGCCTCGGCTCGAGCCGTTCCTCTGTCGCGATGAAGGCACTTAAACTCTCTCTTGGTTTTGCGACCTTAGGCCGGACGTAGCAGGAGCTAGTGGAGGCAGAAGCTGCGAAAAAAATCGGGCCGTCCTGCAGAGGGGAGCCCTCGGCCCAAATAATGAGATGGTTCGAACAAGTGCAGGCTAACTTGAGGAGCCAGAAAAGTCAATACTTGTCAGTTGTCAGTTGTCCGTTGCCAGTTGTCCGTTGTCGGCTGTGAAGTCTCCTGGCCTTGCGAGTACTCCAGCAGGGTTCACCTCTGCAGTACACTCGTGGATAACTGGGATTCGACACCGGACGACTGACAACGGACAACTGACCACGGACAACGGACATTTCACGTGGTCAACCTGCTGTATATGCCCGGCAACCGCTCGGGCAAGCTCAATACATCATCGATGATCGTGTATCCAACCTCTCCATACATATCTCGAAGCTGGTCTTCGGATTCTCGGTCGATAGTTATGCAGAAGGGCGTGATCCCCTCGATCCTCGCCTGCCTCAGCGCTATGCGCGTATCCTCGCGCGCATAGCGGCTGTCACCGTAGTCGTGATCGTAGGGCCGGCCGTCCGACAGCACGATCAACAGCTTCGTCCGAGCATCCTGCGCGGCAAGCCTGGTGATCGCGTGTCTTATCGCTGCGCCGAGCCTGGTGTTGTTCTGATAGCTGATCCCCCCAATCCGCCGCTCCACATCAGCCGAGTAGCTCTCAGAAAAATCCTTGATTACGTAGAACTTTACATTTCGGCGCCCCTCGCTCGTGAAGCCCTGCATTGAATAGGTGTCGCCCACGGCTTCGAGCGCTTCGCTCATCAACACCAGCCCTTCCTTCTCGATGTCGATGATCCGCTGCCCGGGCTGCGTGTAAGGATGATTCGGATATCGGCTGATCGTTCGCGCGGTCGAACTGGACATGTCGAGCAGGAACGAGACCGCTACGTCCCGCTCGCGCCTCAGCTTCCTGGTGTACAGACGATCGTCGATCAGACCGGTGCTCCGCTTGTCCAGCGCGTAGTCGATCACCGCTTGAAGATCGTAGTCCTCTCCGTCAATCTCACCTCGAATTCGCCGCAGGTTCTCCGGCCTCAAGAGTTGAAATTGATAACGCACCGACGAGAGGATTCCAGCATAGCGGCTCCGGACCATCTCCACAAAACCGCGTGAGCCGCGCGCGCTCAAACGCTCGATGATGCGGCACCAGCGCGTGCGATAGTCGCCAAGCTCGCGATCCCACTCGTCATAATAGAATGCGCGGTCGCCCTTCTCCAGATCCTGCTCGGCGGACTCGGCCGCGTGCATCTGACTGAACAGATCGTGGTCGGCAGTCACATCTTGAGTCTGGCCCGATGACCAGAAGCTGAACGGATCGTCGCACACTTCCGTCTGCTGGCGCTCGCCCATACGTTCGGCATTTGAGTCGGCCACAGATGCCTGATCGCCCTCACCGTCGCCCGCTTCGGCTCCACTTTCGTTCGCGGTGTCGCCGTCGGAATCGCTCGGCCGCTCGACGAAGAAATCGTAGATGAGCCGAGTGGCCATCAGCGAATCACCGACCGCAGCGCCTTCGCGGAACACATAATCGGACACGATGCGCTCCAGATCCGACACGACTCTGGGGTAGACTCTCCGGGTTTCCTCCGTCGCGCCTCCGCATATCGCAATCTGGAAGAGCAGTTCGAATGGCACGAGTTCCTGAGGGATGACTTCGATTCGCGGCCGGCGCTCGATCAGCCTCGCTCGCACGAAGTCGAGATCCCGCCTGATGCCCCGATAGATCGAGCGCAGCAGAAAGTCTATGCGGCCGTTCTCGATCGTCGTGAACAGCCGAAGCGCCAGATCGACGTTCGGAAACTCCGAAAGCACCGCGATGAAATCGACCCCCTCGGCCTGCATTTCGATCTTCGCTTTGCCGGTCTGTCTCTCGAGTTGCGAAGTCGACGCCCGAGCGCCCTTTGCGTCGCGCGCCTTCTCGCGGCGGCCTCCAAAGGCCGCGCGAGCCTCAGTGAGAGCCGCCAGCGTCTCGGGTGCATCCTGCGAATAGGTTTGGAACTCAATCTGACCCGCGCCATGAGCTGCAAGCACCTTGAACAGGCGAAAGTTCTCAGCTTCCTGCTCGAACTCGGCGACCACCGAAGGCAAGTAGATCGTGCGGCCATCGCCGATTCTCACTTCATCTGGTATCGATGTGAGCGATGCAATGTTGAGGACGCGGCCTGTCAGACCTTCAACGTATAGCCGCAGCGTGTGAGCCACGGAATCGAGCGTCAATCCGCCCTCGATTCTGAACAGCGCTTCCTGGCTGGCTTTGGACTCCAGTGCGTAGTATGCCTGAACGCGCCGCGGGCTCTCCCCCTCCGAGGCGATCCCGCGGCGAGCCCACTCGCGAAACTGGCCGAGGGAGGCGGCACTGAGCGCGAGCGGGCTCGCCTTGAAACACTCGGTGGCGGCCACGGTATTCTTTTCAGCGATCTCTTCGACGACTTCCAGCACGCTGGCGACCACTTCCGCGCGTCGTTTTGATCCCGCCCGCGCGACCAGGTCGGCCACTATCTGCGGGCTCTGCTTCATGAAGTGGTAGCTCGCGGCGTTACCCTGGAGAGCAACGCGCCGGGCGAGGGAAGTCCAGCGCTCGAACGATTCCTTTCCGGCAATCATCAACACGCGGCTGGCGGCCTTGAAGTACTGAAGGGCGACCCCGCCCGAGCGGTCCAGGTAGCCCTCTGTGATGGTGAAGAGTTGGTCGAGCGCCTCGCGACTCGAGGAGCTGGTCACGTGGGGCAACTCGGTGAAGAATTCCGCCGCCGTGCCGCCCGACCGATAGGCAAACGCCGCCGCCAGAGAAAGAGCGCGCTTCACAACCGCCGCTCCATCGTCGCCGCCTGCCGCCTCGATCTGTGAGATCACCGATGGAGCCGCAAGAAACAGATCATTGCTGTGCTTTACCGACTGCCGCGCAAGTTCCAGGCAGATGGTCAGCACTTGAGCCACGTTCTCGCGATCTTGTATCGACCTGACTATTTCCGGCGCTGATTTGAACGTGTTCAACGCCGTGTTGGCCGACAGCGCGGCTTGTTTGTTGACCAACCGGAGAACCGGTGAGCGCATCTCGTCGACTATCGACTCGAGGATCGTTGTGCTTGCCTGAAAGAACTCGGTTGCGGTATCGACGCTCGTAGCCGCCAGGCGTTTGCCGGCTTCACCCCAGACCCGCATGTCGCCCGGTTCGATAAGACGCGAGACTTCAGGCGCAGCCTTCAGGAATTCAACCCCGGCGCGGAGATTGTTGGCTGCCAGAGCGACGCCGATGTCGGTAGTCAGGAGGACGCCTTCGTAAGGCAACACTCCGATGCGCTTGGCCAGGGATTCAAGAGTGGATGAAGCGACGCCTTTCAGGTGCTTCCGAAGTCTCTTCCTAACCTCTTTTTCGATTGAGTCCATGTTGAGGTTCAGATGATAGCAAACGCCGCATCGTTGAGTAAGGCAGGACGCCGACCGTTGTTAGAGCTTCAAGTGTGGTTCACCGCGGAGGCGCAAAGAGTCTTTTATCCGCTAATCTCGCGAATAGTCGCGAATCAACAAGACCGGAGGTAAGTTCCTTAGCGAAGATTCGCGTTATTCGCGGATGACTCTTGGCGCGCCTCTGCGG
>JBGPFL010000598.1:0-4158 GCA_041483295.1 Blastocatellia bacterium
ATCTGAATAATCCATCCACTGCCGTGGGTGGGATTCAGAACGCCACGCTTGTCTATCGCTCTCACTGTCACTGAGTACTAGTCTCTCGGTACAGGCGGGATGGTCCAAGATTGTTGCGTCCGCTTCAAGATGTCAGCTTACGCACCAGAGTCAGGAGTTCTTCCGGATCGACCGGCTTCGCTATGTGTGCGGAGAAGCCGGCGTCAAGCGCACGAGCGAGGTCTTCTTCCATTGCGTAGCCGGACAGAGCAATTGCAGGAGTCTCTTCCAACCCCGGTATGCGGCGCAACTGAGCGATTAGTTCGTAACCGTCAGCTTCAGGGAGACCTATGTCGGAAATAATGATGCCGGGTTTCTCCGCCATGGCGAGAGTCAACGCCTCTTCTGCCGAACTGGCGGCCAGCGCGCGGCAACCCATTTGAGCGAAAAAAACGCGCATCATTTCCAGAGTGTCGATCGAGTCATCGACAATCAGCACAGGTTGGGCGACCCTGAAAGGCCCGAGCGCGACCTCCTCCGTAACCCTGGTACTCTCACTGGTTGCGCAGGGAATCGCTACGGTGAATCGCGCACCCCGGCCTATGCCTTCTGATTCGGCATACACCGAGCCGCTATGAAGCTCTGTGAGCTTGCGAACAATGGCCAGACCCAGACCCAACCCTCCGTGTCGACGTGCAGACGATATCTCCGCCTGTGCAAAGAGGCTGAAGACATGCGGCAGAAACTCGGCAGTGATGCCCTCGCCGGTATCGGACACGACAATACGGGCTTCGCCGTCGCTCCGATAAACCTCCACTTGCACTCGCCCGCCTTCGCCGGTGAATTTTATGGCGTTCGAAAGAAGGTTCCACACAATCTGTTGCAGTCGTATCGGAGCTCCGTGCACAACGAGGGGGGCGGATGTTATGTTCACCAGCAGCTCAACGGATCGTGTCTCGGCTCTTTCTCGCACTGTCTCTACAGCCGCTTCAACGACGCCGCGCAGATCGGTGGGTTCTACATCGAGAAGCAGTTTGCCGGAGACTATCCGGGAGATGTCGAGCAGATCGTCTATCAGGCGCGTCTGTAGCCCGGCGTTGCGCTCGATCGCCTCCAGTCCCTGAATCAGAAGGGCCGTATCGTTCGGGCTATGACGCAACAGTTTCGACCATCCCAAAATAGGGGTGAGGGGAGTGCGCAACTCATGTGAGAGCGTGGCAAAGAAGATATCCTTCGCCTGATTGGCTCTCTCCAGCTCTCCGTTAACGCGTTGGAGTTCCGCCGTTCTCTCGGTGACTCTGAGTTCGAGATCGCGATTCAGACGTTCCAGATTGGTGCGTGCCTTCATTTCGGCCAGAGTCAGCCTGCGATGCTCGAGGCCTCGTTGGATCGTAAGCTTCAGATCCTCGATTACGCAGGGTTTGATGAGGTAGTCGTAGGCGCCATGTCTTATTGCGGCTATCGCCGATTCCACCGAGGCAAAGCCGGTCAGCACTATCGCGACCGTGAGGGGAGACGAACGGCGCAGCTCCGCCAGGACCGACAGACCATTCGTTACTTCCATGTGCAGGTCCGTCAGCACCAGGTCAAATTGCGACTCGCGGATGCAGGCCACAGCTTCTTCGCCGGTCAAGACCGTCTCTATTGAGTATCCCTCCAGCCGCAGGACCTCGCTGATTGTGATTGCTACGCTCTCATCGTCATCTACCACAAGTAAACGGGACTGGGCCGGGGCGACCGGGAGTCCATCATCATCCGTGAGGACCTTGCGGCCCGTTGCAGAGTACATAGTCACCTCGCTCTGGACCTTAATCAGATGTGTTGAAGCCATATGAAAGACCGATTCGTCATTACGTTCCCGCGCCAATCAGCGCCGAAGAATCCACTGGGAGGATGAGCCGGAAAGTTGAGCCCTTCCTTTCGCGATTGGCGATCTCGATGTGCCCGCCATGCTGCCGCACTATGTTCTGCGTGACCCACAGACCAAGGCCGGTGCCATCCTTGCGCATGGAGAAGAACGGCTCAAAAACGTGCGCCATCTCCTCTTCAGTAATACCGCAACCGGTGTCGCTGATCTCAACAAGAACGGATGGCTCGGTTGACGTTTCACAATTTGAGGTCCTGATTTCGATGCCGCCGGCGCCTTCAATGGATTGCTGTGCGTTCAAAATGAGATTCAGAAACACTTGCCGCAACTGATCCGGATAGCCGTGAATCGCCGGCAGGTCGGCATCAAGCTTTTGCAGCACGCTGATGCCGGCATGTTTCAGCTTCCGTTCGACGAGAGCCACGGTCTCCTCGATCAGCTGATTCACATTTGTCCACTCGACGCCACCCGAACGCCGCGCAAAACCGAGCATACGGTGAATGATCTTCCCAACGCGTTCGGTCTCTTTGATCGCAATACTCAGAAAACGCTCGGAGGAGGAATCATTGCCGGAGCTCAGAAGATGAAGCGAGTTCTTGATGGCTTCCAGCGGATTGTTGACTTCGTGAGCGATCGACGCCGCAAGGGTGCCGACCGCCGCCAGCTTTTCAGACTCGAAGAGTTTCTGCTCGACGCGACGCCGCTCCAGTTCTCGAAGCTGGGACAAGTCGTGCAAAACGGAAACGACCGCCGTAACCTGTCCCTTTGCGTCAAGCACTTCAACCGACGTGATCTCCATGGGCAACGACTCGCCGGTCCTGGGATCGATCAGTTCTATTTCTGCCTGGCGCCCCGTTTCAGTCTCCGAGGCGAGGCCGGAAATGAATGAGGTGAGCTTGACCGAATTGGTTCGTACGGCCGCCACGGCCCGCGCCTCTGATGCGTCTTCCGGGCGCAGGAGCGCCTCCGAACGTTCTGTCGCCGCCTGTTCGTGGTGAAAAAGCAGACCGGCACGTCGATTGAACAGGATGAAGTTCCCGCTGGCTTCAGTGACCACGACCGGATGGCCGACGTTTTCGACTATGCGGTTCAAGCGATCTCGCTCGCGGCGCGCGTCGGCCTCGGCCTGAGTGACCTTTTCGTAGTTTCGCGCCAGTTCTTCGTTCGCCTTTATGAGGTCGGTCACATCGCGGAAGACCGAAACCATACCAATGTGCCGGCCCTGCTCGTTGAGAGCGGACGTGGAGATCACCTCAAAGTGTATGTCAGAACCTTCGATCGGATCGACAAGGGTCAAGTCTCTGCCCAGCGCCTCCGCGGAACCGACGGCGGCGCTCGAGAGATAGGCTGAGAAAAGAAGATCATTCATCTTGAGCGCCCGGCGCTTGCCCTCGCTGGCATCCTCCGAGCCGCTGAAGAGTTCCTCGGCGCGCTTATTCTGAAGAAGAATCTCATTGTCCAGATTCGTGAGCACTATGGGGTCGGCAACGGATTTCATAACTGATTCGACCCACTGCCGCTCCCGCTCCAGTTTCGTGATGCTTGAGCTCAATCGCTCGCTCTTGATCGCCGAAGCTGCAATAATTCCTATCCGGTCCGCAAAACGCTGAAGAAGGGTTATCGCTGTCCGATCCGTCGCATCCCGATCGGCGCCGACATAAAGGGCGCCCAGACACATCGACTCGGGCTCCCAATACTTACTGGCGCCGAGTTGCTTGCGCGCGAACGCTGATTCCGGTTTCTCCGGCGCTGTCCAACCGAAGAGGGGCAACACCAGCACATCTTCTTCGTTCGAAAGCTGCCCCACAAATGGAGAGATCTCATCGGACGCCTGCCTGATCCATCCCGGCCGGCCATCGAAAACTACTGAAACGGCCGGGGACGCAAGCTCGAGCGGCATTTCCAGCCGCTCGATCGCGCTGTTGTCTGGAAAGCCCACGGCCATTCTCACGCGGAGAGTGGGACTGCCTTCGTCTATTAACGCGATTGCGGCCTTGTGATAACCGAGACCGGCGGTTATGGTATCGAGCGCAAGCGAAGTTCGTTCCTGCAGGCTATCGGTCGCCAGCATCTGGTTCGTCATGTGGAACATCATTTCGTGATGACGGATGCTCAGCTCGCCCCCTGCGCCCCGGGGCACTGCGCTATCAGTAAGCTCTGCTTGTGCCACTTGATCTTCCATGTCGTTCTGTCTAGCCAGTGATCTCTGGCCACAGCGCGGCTGACTCAGATTCCGCACTCGTGGCCGCGCCTCCCGACCTTCGCTCTTCCTTTTCGATAGGCGTGCGGCGACCCGGTGAACCTTACGGAAG
>JBGPFL010000599.1:0-4149 GCA_041483295.1 Blastocatellia bacterium
AGGCACTGCACCTGCTCGTCTATCATTGGGCGCAGGCGTTCGCTGATGCCCTTCAACTGAGCGGCAGGCGTCAGGCCGTCGGGGGATAGTTCGCTGACTGCCGCATCCAATTGCTGCTTGAGACCCGATACCCGGATCATGAAGAACTCGTCGAGGTTGGTCGAGAAGATCGAGAGGAACTTCAGCCGTTCAAGTAAAGGGTGCAACCGGTCGAGCGCTTCCTCCAGCACCCGCCGGTTAAACTCCAGCCAGCTCAGCTCCCGATTGAAGATCAATTGGCGCTGCAGGAAGAGAGTCGGCGGCAGGGTCACATTACGCGCGTCGCTCTCTTCGCTTCGCCGCTTTGAGCGCTTGAGTGCGTCACTCATAGTTTATCTCGCCGCCGCCCGAGACCTTCCGCCAATCGAGTTTGTCAAGCCGTCACTGCTGAATTAGCGTCGTAGATCGCTTCCGCAGCCTCAAAGCCGTTGGGGCTCTTATAACCCTGTTCGGCCATCGCTTCGTGAAGCGCGTGTATCAACAGAAGCACATTCTCCCGCGTGCTGCCCGAGCCCATCAGTCCGATGCGCCAGATCCGTCCCTTTAGCCGGCCGAGTCCTCCGGCGATATCGATGTTCGATTCATCGAGCAACCGGCTCCGTACTCGAAGATCGTCAACTCCGTCGGGGACGCAAACGGCGTTCACACAGTTTGCACGGTGCTCGGGAGCGACCAGCATACTGATGCCCATTGCTTCCAATCCCGCGACCAGAGCGCGATGATTCAAATCGTGCCGTTGCCATCTTGCCTGAAGCCCGTCCTCGCACACAAGTCGCAGGGCTTCACGCAACGCGTAGTTGCTCGAGATCGGGGCCGTGTGATGATAAGTTCGCTCAGCACCCCAATACTTCTCGACCATCGAGACGTCCAGGTACCAGCTCTGTACCTTCGTCTTTCGCGAGCGAATGCGACTCAAGGCCCGTTCTGAAAAAGTGATTGGAGCAAGGCCCGGAGGAGCGCTCAGGCACTTCTGCGAACCGGAATAACAGACGTCTATATGATTGCGGTCGACTCCGACGGGAATGCCTGCGAGTGACGCGACTGCATCCACGACCAGCAATGCGTCGCGATCGTGCGCGAGCCTCGCAAGGCCGTCGAGTTCCTGGAGGACCCCGGTCGATGTTTCGGCGTGAACAAGCACAAGCGCTCGCGGCTTACACGACTTCAGCGCATCCTCGAGGCGGTTGGGGTCAACCGGCTCTCCCCATTCCGATCGAACCGCCACCGGCCGCCCGCCCGCCCGTTCTACTATCTCGACCATGCGTTCGCCAAAGACGCCGATCACGCATACTACAACATCATCGCCAGGTTCGATTGAATTCACGATCGCGGCTTCCATTCCCGCGCTACCCGTTCCCGAGACCGGAAATGTCACACGATTCTCCGTTTCAAACACGTATCGGAGCATGCTCTGAATGTCGTCCATGCATTGCAGGAAGATCGGGTCCAGATGACCGAGCACGGGAGCGGTCATAGCGTTCAAAACCCGATCGTCCACGGGGCTCGGCCCTGGCCCCAGCAATATGCGCTTGGGCGGATCAAACCTCTCGAAGGAAGGGCGTTCGTTTCTTTCTTGTGAGTTATCGGGCATCTATCCTCCATTAGTGGCTGCTTGGTGCTCGTCATAACTGAGTTCATCCTTGATCAATTCCACCGCGGCGCCTATCGGCGTGCACAGCGCGATGTCTTGAGCGGACGGAAGATTTGCGGTTACTACTCCTATGACCTGGCCTTTGCGGTTCAGGAGAGGTCCGCCGCTGTCTCCTTTGTATGCGCGCAGGTTCAATTGAATCAAATCGCTGTTAACACGGCTGACCACTCCGATCGAAAGTGAAGGTGTAACCAGGGCATCCCTGGAACGTCTTAGCAGATCCATTCCCAGCGGATAGCCTATCACCACGACCTCGTCGCCCTGTTCGCTGTGCGCGAGGTCGGCTTCGATGCCGAAAACGACAGCCAGGTTGGGCGGGGGATCTATTTTTAGCACGGCAATGTCTGTGATCTTGTCAGAGGAGAGCTGAAACAGCTCGGCGGGTATGGCGTCCTCTGCCTGCTGGCCTGGAAAGACCACTTCGATTCTTGCGATACGGCCGGCGAGGCCGGCCGGTGGAGGGCGATACTCCCAATCATGGACCAGATGGCGATTGGTAACGATGAAGCCCTTAGGCGAGATGACAAATCCTGATCCGCTCGTCGTTCCGGTTTCGGTCACCGCGCCGGTGGCGTCCACCAATTCAAACTCGGCTCTGATGAAGACGACGGCCGGCCTGTTGCGGTCTGCTACTTCGGCTACATTGAGACGGCCATTCAATTGAGGGTTCAGCCGCGCCGAAACTACAACGCCGGCCACCGCTCCGATCAACATCGCAACCACCAGCGCAGAGATGATTCCCACGTTGCTCGAGCGGTTGCGGACCGCGCGGTCTACCATCAACTCGACCGTGCTATGCCCCACCGGGCGACCTTCGCTGCCCGGAAGCGCCGGGAGAATGTGGTGGTCGAGGTGGTCCGTCGGAGCTGTCTCAATGCCGAAACGGAGAAGAGGACCTCCGGCGCCGAACTCCAGCAGGTCATCCTGCTTCAACTCGGTCATGATCACTCGACGCCCATTGATCATTGTTCCATTTGTCGATCCCAGATCCCGCAGGATGTACTGGTCGCCCTTGCGAGTGATCTCCGCGTGGTGAGACGAGACGCGCCGCTCGCTATCCGAAAAGAGCAGGCCGTTGTCCGGCGCGCGCCCAATCGAGATAGTCGAGGCGTCGAAGTTCTGGCACTCTCCTTTGCGCGGGCCTATCAGGTGGGTGAAGGTGGCGTGCATCCGGGTAAAGTCGAACCTCGTACGATAAGTCAGGACCTAAGCCGGCCAATTCAGCGCGAACCCCAGAGCGGATCGATACCACTCACAGGCAATTCCGACCGATCGTTCCTTAGCTGTCTCGGGGTGCAGACATCGATCGTTAGTGCAGCCGTCGGCGCCGAATTAAGTCAAACTTATAATCTATAGCATTGCGCTCTGATGCACAAGGTTTGCAAGTTTTCTACGTTGGCGAAGCCGTCTTGGCGATTGCGTTTTAGGTAGTCGGGAGGCACAGCGGATTTTGGATTCTAGATTTTGGATTCCGCCATCCAAATTCAAAACCCGGTGCGCCTCTGCGGTGAAGGGCGCTTAGCGAGGGCTTTGATTTCGCAGAGCAACTCACCAATACCTCACTACGATTGCGTCAGAGAATCGATTCGCTCATCTATGTCGTCTGCCCTGGGATCTTTGCAAGCGCGCTTCAAGTGGACAAAAAACTCTCGGTTGCCTTCCGCGCCAAGTATCGGCGACGCGATCAGCCCGATGGCGTCGAGACCAGCTTGAAACGCGGAGTCCCTGATCTCACGAAGCACACGCCTATGCTTCGCCGGATCTGTGACGATTCCGCCGCTTCCCACCTCGCCTTTGCCGACTTCAAACTGGGGCTTTATCAGCGTGATGCATTCAGCGTCATCTGTGATGATTCGGCTGACGGCCGGCAGGATCCTGGTCAGAGAGATGAAAGAAACATCAATCGTGGCCACGTCGAAGCGGAGAGGAAAGTCAGTCGAGTCAAGGTTGCGGGCGTTAACACCTTCCCGCACGACGACTCGAGGGTCTTGACGGATCTTCCATGCAAGTTGATTATGACCGACGTCGACTGCCCAGACTCGCTCCGCCCCGTGCTGAAGCAGGCAATCAGTGAAGCCGCCGGTAGAGGCGCCCACGTCGATGCATGTTTTGCCTCTCACCTCTATCTTGAACTCGCTAAGGGCGGCTTCAAGCTTGAGGCCGCCTCTCCCCACGTAAGGCAGCGTCTCGCCTTTGATTCGGATTTCGGAGTTTGAATCGACGAGGCGGCCGGGCTTGTCTATCCGTTGGTTGGCGACAAGAACCTGGCCCGCGAGGATCAGTGCTTGAGCGCGGGCGCGGGTTTCGGCGAGGCCGGCTTCAACGAGGAGTATGTCGAGACGTTGTTTGGGCATCCGGTAGCCTAATGGAATGCTGATAAACGTTTCGCCACAAAGACTCGAAGACGCTAGTCCTCAGTCTCAGTGATTGTGATGGACAAAAATGGCGTTCTGACTTCC
>JBGPFL010000600.1:0-4139 GCA_041483295.1 Blastocatellia bacterium
AAGCGGTAGTATGCCTGCAGGTTCATTGTGTTGGCAGGCATTCCAGGATAGATCCGCCGTTGGCTGTCAGGCGTGTCTCTCACGGTGCCGGTGTGGCAGACCGCGCAATTGAGCCCGACGCGGTCGAGTCCAACCCGGCGCTTCGAGAAGCCGATCGGCGTATCGTGACCCGGCTCCTGCACGAAGCCCAGAGACTCGTATCCTTCACCCGGCAGCTTGTCCGCAAAGACATCGGGAAGAACCTTCCATATCCAGTATGGGATGCCAAGGTCTACGTCGCTCCCGATCGAACCATATTTGAAGTGGTCTTCGATCTTGACATAATCGACCGGCGCGTTCGGATTGAACGACCAGAAGAGATAGGTCCCGGCCAGAAACAGAACCACGACAATGATGATCTCTATCCTCCCTGCCCTTATTCGAGACCCTTCTTCAACTGGCGTAACATTCGCTCGCTCTCCCATCAGAGCTACTCCTTTCTGTCTCCCGGTAACGGAACCGTCATAGGCCTCAGTTGCCTCGCGCGGTTGAAGCGGAGCTGGCAGTCTCGGCGAAGGGAGATGGATGGAATACCGACATCACGTCTCGCATCATCCGGTCGTAGTCGCCGTCGTAACGGCTCACATCGTAACAGCCCAGCGGGTTCTCGAGAGCGTTGACCAGACACTTGTTGCAATAGGTGCAGGGCTTATCGGGCAAGTCCTGCCCGGATTCCCAGATCTTCACCAGGTCATTGTTGGCGATCAGCGATCGAGCGATGCTGACGCCGTCGCAGTAGCCGCCCTCGATGATGCTGCGTATGTGCGACGCCGTCTGGAACCCGCCGGTACAGATGACCGGAATGTTCACGACCTGCTTGATGGCCCTCGCGTCATCCTCGTTGATTCCCTCTATCCTGGTCCCCTTGGAATGATTCCAGAACCAGCGAAACATCGGCCGCAGCAGGCTCAATCGCATCGACATGTAAATGAACAACGTGTTGACGCCGCTCGACAGCATCGTGTCATAGGTCTTGATCGCTTCTTCAACAGGGAAGCCGCCTGGCGGGTTGAGCGGGTGCGGGAACGTGCTGCCAGTCGACACGTGGACCGCATCGGCGCCGGCCTCTTCAGCCCACTTGCAGACCTGCTTCGAGTCTTCAATCGTGTTACCTTTCCGTCCCCAGAAGAAGACGGCGTTGGCATGCTCGACGGCGCTGATCTTGAACTGGAGGTGAAAGTCGTACCCGACTTCCTTGCGTATGGCCCTGATGACGTCGAGTAAGAAGCGCGCGCGGTTCTCGAGTGAACCGCCATACTCGTCCTTCCGGTCGTTGATGGCCGAGCTGAGGAATTGAGTGAACAGATAGCCGTTGGCCGAATGCAGCTCGACGCCGTCGAGGCCCGCGTCGCGCGCGCGCCTCGCCCCGTCGGCAAAATACTGGATCGTCTGCTTGATCTCGTCTCGAGTCATCGCCTGACAGAGGAATCCCATAAAAGGCTCGGTTCTGCTGGTGGAACTCAACGCCTTACGCATTTGATTCTCGACGCCGCCCATATCTTGTTGGCGCCCTGAGTGGCTGAGTTGGAGGATGTACTTGCAATCGTACTGGTGGACGCGCTTCCCTAACTCGCACCAGAACGGGACGGTCTCGTCTTTATCGATCGTCGCGTAGTTCGGAAGTATTCGGCCTCGAATGTGCACCGGAACGTATGAGGAGATGATGGCGCCAACGCCGCCGCGCGCGAACTTCTCTTCCCAGTTGATGCGGGCGTAGGAGCCGGACCCATCGTAGTTGTCGAACCTGCCTGCGATATTCGAGCGGAAGATTCGATTTTTGACCGAGAGGTTCTTGAATTGCAACGGTGTGAAAATAACGTCGTCCTTCATATAGTGCCTCCGAATCTGATGGCGATCCTGCGCCCGGTGGCATTACCGCTATGGCTCGTTCTTCACTTCGAGCAGGCAGGTTCGTTTGGCCTCATACCGATTGGTTGGAGCGTTCGCGTTGCTCCCTCTGAGCGTCACTTCCGCTTCGCAATCGCCGAACACCGTTGTGTGAATCTCGGTCTGCCCTTCCTTCTCCAAAACAGCGAAGTCGCCAACAGGCGCTGTGGCCCTGACATCCATGCGTATCAAGGGAGACCTGATCGAGACATCGAACACACGTTCCTGACCCACAACCTCTCCGGCGCTTCTCGTTCGGAACGTAAAAAGGCTTGCAAGTGGACTGTTGAGCTTGTATTCCTGGTCCTGCCAGCGGACGTACGCGCTGGCGCCCCAGATGCCTGCAATGCGCGAGGCGCTGATTTCGAAGGCCAGGTCTGAATCCTTGAATTGTGAAGCCGATATGATGAACCACTTGGATCGGGCTATGTCGCCCACCTCATAAGTCGAGTAAACCAGCGGCAGATTCTTATAGAGCGTCTCCTGGCACTTGCCCTCAAGTAGAGTGCCGTAGTGAGAAGAGAAATACGGAACATAGCTGAGCAGACTATGCAGCCAGCGAGGCAAGAAGGTTATGCTTCCGTTATCAAGCGTCGAGACGAGATCGAGGTCGATCTTGCCCAGCTTGCCTCGACAACCGTTTGGTCCTAACGATAGGGGACCCAGCTTAACGTTGAGACTGTCGCTGTCCACGGCGAATTGATCGAGGGCGACCTTCTCACGCAGGACCGTCGGCGGGCGGCCATTGGAGTAGAGAGCTAATCTGGCGACGGCCTCAGCCGGGCGCTTGATCAGGTCGAGCAGGAAGCCGTCTGTGCCGTTGGTGGCGTAGATATACCAGAATGAATTCTGCTCCATACCAGACCCCGCTGCTTGGAATCTCAGTCAGTCTCCGTCACTTTCTAATGACGCGAAGAGCGTGGCGCTCATTGCATAATTCATCGTTTCTCGTTTCTCGTTGCTCGTTTCTCGTGGGTAGTTTTGGTTCAGCCCTCACAGACCAGACGCCCCGGAGACTTACGGGACAGAAACGAGAAACGACAAACGAGCAACGAGAAACGACGTACGCTCCTGGTGGGAAGAGCGGCCGATTGCTTTATAGAAAAGACAGGCGATGCGTTAGAAGCTAAGTAACTTGCTCACCGCGGGCCTTCCGGAACTTCACTACGAATTCGCTGAGGATCTTAGCAGCATCGAAGGCCGGTTTCCTTCGGGTGAGCAACAGATCTGCAATTTCTCTCTTCAACCCCTCGCTAAGCTCAGACTCGGTGGCGAAAAAGCCGGTTCCGGGGCGCGGATGTCCTATCTTGTGGCGCGTCAATATGAGTAACTGCCGCAATAGCGAGCTCTCTTCGATGGTCGCGTCTGCGTTGTCGAAGACTGCGCGACAGAGTTCCCGGAACTCCGATTCGCTGATGTGCTTCATGGTTCCCCTCTCCCATTGAACCAGTGCTTCGATTCGCGCCTGATCTGCCACGGTCCGTTGATGCGTTGCCGCGGAGGGAGGGGGCTCTCTGGCTCAACGTTCCGAGGCGTTCGAAAATCCTGTGGCCGATCTTCGGACCGAGACAAGAATAGTGCGGCTCTTGAAGCGAGTCAAGAATTTCGCGCTAAAGTCCGTTCGTCGCCGTCGGGCCGGGGGCCCACCATCATCCGATCTCACGGAAACGCGCGTTCACGGTTCATAGCCGAGACGGTCCCCGAACGCGGATCGCGGCCTCACAGCGGACGAATCCAAATATTGCGGAAGCGAACCGGGTTGCCGTGATCTTGAAGCTGAAGCGGCGCCTGCGGTGCGTGCTTCGTGTACCTGGGCTCGCCCTCATGAGTCGTCGTTCCCTGCACGTGGACGTTGTCTTGAATGAGGACTCCATTGTGGAGGACCGTCATCGTCGCTCGCTTGATCACTCCGCCTGCGTCGTCGAAGGCGGGTGCGTGAAAGATTATGTCATAACTCTGCCACTCGCCGGGCTTGCGACAGGCGTTGACCAGCGGCACGTACTGCTTGTAGACGGCGCCGGCCTGGCCGTTGAAGTAGGTCTTGTTCTGATACGAATCGAGGACCTGAACCTCGTAGCGGCTTTGAAGATAGACGCCGCTGTTTCCCCGTTCCTGGCCTTCCCCTTTGACCTGTGAAGGAGTAGCCCATTCGACGTGGAGTTGAGCATCGCCGAACTCTTGCTTCGTCGTTATGCTGCCGCTGCCGTTGACCG
>JBGPFL010000601.1:0-4138 GCA_041483295.1 Blastocatellia bacterium
AAAATGAATCAAACAAGCACAACATAAGCTCGAACACCTCGAACGAAATTCCTTATAAGGCTCAAAAGCTTCGAATCAAAATAAGGAAAGCTACCTACACGCGGTTTTTCATCAGCCTGCTAGAGTCTCAAGATATAGTCGGCGGAAGCTGCTTGCCCTCTCACAACCCGTATCCGGTTCTCGCCGCTCGCGAGTCCAAGCGGACGCTTCTTACCCTTGATCGTGATCTGAGACCCCTGCGCCCGTTTTATCTTGTCCGTCTGATCGACGCCGTTTATGAATACGCGCGGCAAATCTCCCAGAGTCGCCGCTGTTATAGTCAGCAGCTTGCCTGTGAAGGTGGCGGACGATATCACTGGCGGGTCCAACAGGGTTACGGTGATCGCCGCGCTCCGGTCCATTCCTCCGCCTGACGCTGTAACGATGACATCATAAGATTGAGGGCGTCCGCTCTGCTGCGCGGTAACAACGAGACTCGCGGGCTGAGAGGGCGTTAGGCCGGGCTCGACGACTGACATGTTGAGCGGCGCAGATTCCTCGACCCGCGCGGTGATTGAGACCGGCCCGCTGAAACCATTCGCAAACGCCGCGTTCAATTCAAACCTTGCCTCCGCACCCGGGTTCAATGCCTGGGCTGATGGATTGATTGCCAACTCGAAATCGTCGGCGCCCGGCAGAAGCGAGATGACCGTGACCGAATATGCCGGTACGGTGTAATCGAAGCTGGACGACGCCCCCTGGAATACGGTCTGGGCTATGTCGGGCGAACCGTTGAGGGTCCTTGCAGCCTCGTCCTGGGCTTTGCCATACGCGTAGACGACCGCCGATTGTGAGGGTGTGAATCCGCCAATGGCTATCTGTGCGGTGATGTCCTGATCGGGAGACTTGTTGATCAGCATCAGGCTCAATCTCCCATCGACCCTCCTCGTCGCGTAGGCGGCCAGAAGCGGTGATTGGCTCCTCGCATCTATTACCATGTCCGAGGGACTGGCGAAGTGAGATAGCAATCGGAAGACGTGGTAGGTCGGATAAGGCTCGTCATCGACCGAGGTAATCCCGTAGTCTCCATACATCCTCCACCCATACAGCGAAGGGCTGTTGTTCTTTTCCAGCGTGTACCCGTTGCCCAGGTCCCACCAGACGAACATGCTGAATTCGGTCTGAAGGATGTTACCCACGGCGTCAGCGAGAAAGAGGCCGTTCACGACGCTCGTCGACTGCTTCCCGGGGTCAGAGGATACGGAGTTGTTCTCGGTACACACGATCTCGACGCCATTCCCATCGTTTCCAAGATAGTCCGTCAACTGTCTGCGCAGGTCCGCGGCGTCGTTCTTCCAGGTGGCGGCGGATTGGAGCAAGCGTTCATCGCTCTCATTTCCCGCGTTCTGCTCGTACCTGTGATAGATCACGAAGTCTGGAATGGTGTTCGAAGTTTTGAGCGTGGTCAGCAGCACGGGAGTCCATCCGTTGTGGACTGCACCCGTGCGCGGGTTTGTAGCCGGATGTGATCTATTGTTCGCGTAAGACTCTTCGCCGGTTGTGACGACTACGCCGATCTTAATACCGGGGTCTACCGCCTTCATTCTGGTGATGTAGTTCTTTGCTTCGAGGGCATAGGTGTAAGGGTCGTGCCCGGCGGCATGCCCATCGGTCTCCCAGCCGCCATAGTTTTCGTTCCCGATCTCCCAGTACCTGAATCCATAGCCCTTCGACATGTTCGAGTACTGGACCCAGGCGGCCGCCTCGTCCGCAGTGCCTGTGCCGTAATTCACCGTAATCATCGCCTCGCTGTGAACGGCAGCCGCAATACTCGCGAAATCATCGAAGCTGGTGGCCCAGGTCCACGTGTTGTTGAGGTTCGTGTTCGTCTTCCAGTGATACTCGTCCGATAGGGATCCGCCGGGGAAACGGAGGAGCCGCGCGCGCATCGAATCCAGAAGGGTGACGGTCGTCCGAGACTCGAAGGAACTGTCCCAGATAGCAGCATTGATGCCGGGGAACCTCGAATCTACCGGGCGAATCGCTCTCGTCGCATCTACACTGACTGCGGCCGTAGAAGAAGCAGGTGCAAGCTGGTTCTCATGGTTCGCCGCGTCTGAGGCAAGGTTCATTCGAGCGGGTTGTGGCCTGCGTGCCGGCGCCCTGTCAGGCGAGCCGCCGTCGACTGATCCGCTACGCTGAGCTGTGATGTTGAACGCAGACATCAGCAGCCATAACGAAACCAGGACTGAGAGTTTCTTACGCATATCAGAATCCCCTTACAATGAATCACACCACGCATGAAAACCGGACTGACCGCAGGTTCTGGAATGACCCAGGGAGCATTCTATCGGAAACTCAGGCTGCTGTAACGTTGATAGCCATGCACTGCGTCTGGTGCCTGTTGTCAGGGGCCTGTTGTCAGGTGTATAAAAACCATTTGTGTTATCCCACGGCCCCTTGTTGTTAAGACGTGACACCTGGCACCTGGCGACTCTGCGATCAAAGAATTCTCCATGTCATCATTTGTGAATCGTTCCGGGCTGCCTGTTGCAACAATTCGGAAACCCGTTCATGATGTTGCCGCCCGAAGACCGACCGAAGTGAGGTAAGGCGTTCATGCCGGCTCTCAACCTGCCACTCCCCGAGCTTAGCCAGAGCGGCATCAGTCTGCCCGACAGCTACTACTACGTCAAGGACGCGACAGAATGGGCGAGCGCGAGGGACCGCCGCAAAAACGAATAACAGATTCCTCTTGAAGGTGACTGGGACTGAACCATGTTTGAAACTCGAGTGCAGACATACTGGGATGATGCGGATGCCGCCGGCTTGGTCTATTTCGCGCACTTTTTCCGGTTCGCGGAATACGCTGAGACGGAGCTGTTTCGTTCGACTGGAACTGAAAGAATGAAGCTCTACAACGAGTACGATGTCTGGATGCCGAGGGTCGAATCGTTTGCGAAGTTCAGTAAGCCCATTCGCGCTGAGGAGGCGATCTTCGTTCAGATTCGAACTCGATTCAAAGGGGAGAAGACCGTGCGCATGGAGTTTGAGATTTTGAGCGTTCCTGATCGGTCGCTGCTGGCTGAAGGATACGTCACGGCCGTTTGTATCGATCGCAGGAGTTCCAAGTCTCGCCCGTTGCCGCCCGCGATGCGAGAGGTCTTCTCACGGGCTGCGGCGGATACCCAGGAGTAGAGGGTGCTATTCATAGAATCTCATTGAAGTCACAATGCGTGCTATCGATGTTCCTTTTCACGTGCCGGAGCCCAGAGGCGATAGGGGCACCGAAGAGCGGCAACTCTTAGCCTCGTATTTCGGGGCAAAGCGCTTGCCCCAATTGCCGGATGAGAGATCCTGCTGGAAACGCTCGAAGGATTCTTAAGATATGAGACTGAGGCGGGTAATCGGGTTCTGAGCAGATGCATGGAGTGACGCGGTTCCATCAGTCTAAACAATAACGACAATGATCTATCCCGAAGTGCCGCTCCATGAGATTTTGCGCGACCGGGCGCGGAGCCTGCCCGGCCGGGTGGCAATCGTGTATGAGGGCAGAAATCTGACGCTCGCCGGTCTCGATGCTGAGTCGAACAGGCTGGCGCATGGCCTTCGCGCACTCGGGCTTGAGCCAGGAGACCGCCTGGGCCTGTTCATGCCAAACTGTCCTGAGTTCGAGATCGGCTTCTACGCAGCCAGCAAACTCGGCGCAGTCGTGTGTCCGCTCAACCCTTCGTATCGCGAGCGAGAGATTACTTACCAGTTGAATGACGCGGGTGCCGCGATTCTCTTCACGCACTGGAAACTATGGCCGGTCGTCGAGTCCGCCCGCCCGCATTTGAAGGACCTGCGTCGCATCATCCTCGTAGGCGAGGAGGCACCCCCCTGCGCGGCAGACGTAACGCTCTATCGGGATGCCCTCTCCAACCAGTCGGCCGACCCTCCATCGGGTCACGTCGATCCGAACCGCCTGGTCGCGCTCCCATACTCGAGCGGGACCACGGGCATGCCCAAGGGCGTGATGCTGACGCACCGCAACCTTGTTTGCAACCACACACAGTACGTCTTCGCCATGCAGATGAGCGCGAATGATTCCTACATCGTGTACATGCCGCTGTCGCACATTTATGGCGTGGCGTTGATGGGCGCCGCGATCATGTCC
>JBGPFL010000602.1:0-4136 GCA_041483295.1 Blastocatellia bacterium
AGTTCGACGTGAAGATGTCCTTGAATCCGACTCCGGGTATCAACGACGAAATCCCGCCTGCGACTATCGTGTTCTCATTCAAGAATGGCCTGTACACAACTCCAGCGCCGTAATCCAATCCGATGCTCCTTCGAATCCCCGGTTGAAACAGCAACCCCTCGAGCGTCTCGGTGTGATGAAATTGAAGATAGTTGAGATTCACGACGCCCTTCAGCTTCGGGGTCAGGTCGGCATCCAGCCCGAGGTTGTAAAGAAAGAGCCCGGGGTTGACGAAATTGGCCTGGCCTTCGGTCTTGCTGCTGCGCAAACTCGGAAGCAAACTCTCAGGGTTCACCAGCGCCACTCCCGTCTGCGTCAGCCTTATTCCCTGGCTGTTCCAGAAGCTGAATTTCCCCCCGGCGAAATCGGGCAAATCCAGAATCGCATCGAATCCGCGAGCTTTGTTGTCGAACGGCTTGCTGTCACCCGAAGCCCAGAAGAACGACCCTTTGAATCTCAGCCAGTCGCGATCAAACGACAATTCGGCGGCGGCCATCTGCGCGTTGATGTCGGTTTGCCGGCCGGCTATTTGATTGTGCGTGTCGTGGCCGATCGCCTGGTATAGCGCGTGTGTAATATTGTAGCGACCGATGTGTCCCTCCCCTGCCCAGCCGAAGTAGGCCGCCTTGATACCATGCGGCGCCACGTCTCCTACGAACGCAGGCCGCACCAGAAAATCATTCTCATCGAAGTGACGGCTCGGCCGGTCGTTGTTGAAATGAAAGCTGAACTGGCTGGTATAGCCGTGCCACAGGGTGTCCTGCCTGAACAGGTTCGCGATGAAGACAGCCTGGTCGCGAAAGTCGCGCGTGTTCAACTCGCTGTTGGTGTCCTTCTCCAACATGTAGAAGTACGCCGCGTTGAACTGATAGCGATTGTTTTCGGCATTGCCGAAGAGCCTCGTTCCCAGGTTCACATCGTTGAAGATGAAGCCGCGAAAATCGCTGACGAAGGGTTGGATGCCCGCGCGAATCGAAGTCGAGTCGAAGTAGGGACTCTCTCCGTCTTTGCTGCCGCGCCCGCGCAGGAACGGGATGAACCTGGTCGTGTCGCCGAGCCGCACTTCGGCGAACGCATCCTGCAGGGCTATGTAGCCGTCCAGTCTGTTGGCGCCGCGTCGCGGATCGACGTTGACGATGCCGTTCTCCTGAGTGTTGAGGTGATTGATGTTGAAGTTCGGCGTTATGTGAACGCGCCAATCGACGGGCTTGAAGGATGTGTCTCCGTGAAAGAGATCGAACGACACGACAAAGTTCTGTCTGAAGAAGGCCTGTGTTCCACGCCCGAAGAACTCGGCGCTATCGGGTCGCTGGTTGCTGACGTCGCTTGGGACGGGCAGTTTGCGCACGTTGAAAAGAGAGTCGCTCTCGGCCGTGATTGCCAGGAAGTTGTGCTGCCGAAGGATTGGATAGTCGCCCTTCAGCACGTTCTGGCGATAAGGATTGTAGACTGCGCCCTCTTCGAACCGGGGATCCTGGGGAAAGCCGATGCGCCAGCGATCGGTCCTGGAGACCGCATCGGGCGAGGTCTGCTCCGCCGTTTCGATGCGCGAAGCTCCCGCATAGCCGCGCGGCGGATCGAACGGAGTGCGAATCAATTCGCCTGCAGGAGGTCCGGCCCTCACGGTCGGCAGAGGGATCTCTTCGTCAGGCGGCGGTTGTTCGTCCATCTGAGCGATCGCGCCGAGTCGCGCCCCTCGATCATGGCACTCGCTGCACTTAGTGAAACTCACATCGGCGAAGCGGTCATTCGAGGCTTTGACGTTGGAAGCACGATGGCATCCTATGCAGGCCCTGTGGAAGATCTCGCGCGAGTTGAGGTCGTAGCCTTCACGATCTTCGGGATTGTCGGCGTTGCCCTCGGTCTTATGGCATGCCGAGCACTTCTGAAACTGGGTAGCGATGGTGACGTCTTTGACGCTGTGATGGCAGCCGGTACAGGCGACTCCGGCCGGCGTCTTATGTGGAAAGCTCGGATCGGGATCGATCAGACTTTCATGCTTCTTGTGATCGAACAGAACAAGCCCGCGCCGCCCGTCGGAGTCGAACCTGATGGCCACCCTTTGAGTCTGAGTTTGAGTTGACTCGATGCGCCTGGGTGAGGCGAGAGACGGCCCCGTGGAAGCCGCGGCCGCAGCGAACGCCAGAGCATACAGCACGACGATGGTGAGCTTCACACGCATTAGGTCGCTCTGCCTCGGGAAGCCGTCGATCGACTGGCAAGCGAGGCAGAAGGGATCACGCCTCAGAAAGACGAAGAACGCGTCTTCGCTTCGCACACCTTAGGGGGATTCTTCAGTAAGCAAGCAGGATATAGCAGACCGTAGCATTCAAAGTCAAAGTCCCGACGCCATGAGGGCGGCGCGTCAAGGCTCGAGACGAACCGTTTTTGTTAGGACTTCAAGTCTGGGTTCACCGCAAAGGCGCAAAGGACGCAAAGGGGCGCAGAGTCCTCGAATCAGATCTCTGCGCCCCCTTGGCGTTCTCTGCGTCTCTGCGGTGAGGCGCGTTCCGGAGGGTTCCGCTTCGGCCGCGACGTTCCTGACGCGCCCTCATACTATGACCCGTACGGTTTCATGCTATTATGCTGCCGTTGTTACACGATTTGTTACGTCGGTCGGAGAAAGCGATGGTTGAGAAGCGACTAACGTTCAACTGGAATCGCGGTAGAGTGACGCACGGCATCTGGGTCTCAATGATCCTGGTGGTTTTGTTGCTGACGGGTTTTCGCGCTATGCGTGCTCAATCCGTGGCCATACCAACTATCAACAGTGGAGCCTCGTTCTACGACGCGGCTGCGGCGAGAGTGACCATCAAGGGCCGGAACTTTCAGCCCGGAGCCGGGGTCGAGCTCAACAATTCGCTTGGAAGGATCAGCCACGGAACTGTCAAGGTCAAAGGCTCGAAAAAGATCCTGGTCAGCGGCGTCGCCGAAGCCGATATCAAAGACTGGCTCGATGTGAGAGTAACCAATCTTGATGGCGGCGTCTCCGACACCGTTCGATTGCTCCTTACCCCGGCTGCTTCCGGCTTGAGCGCAGACGATGTCAAGACGGTCATCGCGCAAGCCGTCGCACAGGCGGAATCAAGCGGCCTGAAAGCCGCCATCGCCGTCACCGATAAAGAAGCCAACGTACTCGGCGTCTTCAATATGACCGGCGCGCCCGCCGATACGCTCATTGGCACAGGAAAGCAGTGCGCCCCTTGTGGACTCGAGGGCGTGCGCGTGCCAACGGCGCTTGCCGCCGTATCGAAGGCCGGGACAGGCGCTTTTCTGAGCAGTCAGGGACACGCTTTCTCGACTCGCACTGCGAGCTTCATCGTGCAGGAACATTTTCCTCCTCGAGTCGACTTCACTCCCGGGGGGCCGCTCTTCGGGGTGCAGTTCTCGCAGTTGTTGTGCGGCGACATAAATCCGAAGCTCGCGCTTGGACTCTCCGCCGATCCCGGAGGCGTGCCGCTTTACAAGAACGGCATTCTGGTCGGCGGTATAGGGGTTGAAGGCGATGGGGTGTATGGGCTGGATGCCGACCCCGCGGACAGAGATGTTCCGGTCGAAGAACTGGTAGCAGTTGCCGCGACCCGCGGATTTGAAACTCCCCCGGAAATTCGCGGCGAACAGATCATCGTCAACGGTATCAGGTTTCCATTCGTGAATGCTGAGATGCCCGGTGCCCGGACACTTACACCGTTCGACCGGCTGCGCGGCTCGGTTGTGATCATTCCGGGGCTTATCCCGGACATCAGAGGATCTCAGCCGTCGCAGTTCCGCAGCGTCACACTCGAGGGGTTGCAGGGGCGAGTAGACGACCGCTTCTTTCCATTTATTGGAAGCTCCGGCCTGACAGCAAGCGAGGTCCAGAGGATCATCGTACAGGCGGCGCAGCAGGCCTTCATCACCCGAGCGGCGATCCGCCAGCCGGAGAACAGCGCGGCCGAAGTGAACATCGCGGTCGTAGACCCGAATGGAGCGGTGCTGGGGATATTCAGCACGCCCGACGCTCCGATGTTCGGCTTCGATGTCTGCGCGCAGAAGGCTCGCACCGCGGCGTTTTTCAGCGGGAGTTCGGCAGCCACATTGCTTCGCGCCGGCGAAGG
>JBGPFL010000603.1:0-4131 GCA_041483295.1 Blastocatellia bacterium
GTGCAGATAGCGCCTACGTCCGCGATATGGTTGTAAATCCGCTCAAGCTCGAGCAGCACCACCCGCAGGTAAGCCGCACGCCGGGGGATGGTCACGCCTGCCAGCGACTCGACGGCCTGGCAGAAGGCCATCGCGTGAGCCACGCTCGAGTCGCCGGAAATTCGCTCGGCCAGTTCGACAACTGTCGTGTGAGTCATACTCTCAAAAAGCTTTTCAATTCCCTTATGAACAAAATAGAGGCGCGATTCGAGGTTAATTATCGTCTCGCCTTCGACGCTGAAGCGGAAGTGACCCGGCTCGATGATTCCGGCGTGCACAGGGCCTACGGTAATCTCGTGGAGACCTTGACCCTCGACGCGCCGAAATGGATACGGAGTCCCATCGTCGACGAACTCGTCCGGCGCCGAGGCGTCCTTCAAGAGCGGGTGGTACTCCGCAGGCCAAAACTGGTGCAGCGGCAACCGGCGCAAGTCCGGATGATCAACCGGCAGCAGTCCGAACAGGTCGCGTATCTCGCGCTCAAACCGGCTCGCTAAATACCAGCGCGTCGCGAGAGACGGAAAAGCCCTGTTGTCTTCGGGCACAAACGTAGAGACGACAACGAAGACGTCGGCGCCTGCGAGCTCGAAGATGTATCGCAGCGTGAACTCGCCCCGCTGTGCCCTGGTGTCTTCGGCAAGAATCAGCTCCGGGCGGCCGCCAAATCGGTCGCGGAGATAGTCGGCGAGCGCCGGAATCATCTCTCGCTTCACCGTGACTCGCACTTCGCGGGGCTCACGCGGCTCGATGTCCGTCAAGCCAAGTGCGGTAGCGTGAAGTTGGCGGGACACAATGTTCAGATCGATCATATCAGCCTCCCAAAACCTCTATCGCCTGCTTCAAAGCCTCGGCAAACGCCGACGGCAACGTAAGCCCAAGCGCGACGAGCACGGCGAAGTTGACCAGCAGCGGCGCCATCGACCACCTGAGCGCATCGCCGCGTTCCAGCTTGTCAGGCGGTTCACCGTAGAGCATTTGATTTACGCTGGCGAGCATCCCAGCGAAAACGACCACGAGAAACGCGATTCCTATCGCCGCAACCAACGCGTTCCTTTCCAGACCCGCGCGAAAGATGATGAACTCGCTGATGAACGGACCAAACGGCGGCAGCCCCACGAGCGCCAACGTGCCCGCGAGGAAGGCTCCGCCTGTGAGCGGAGAAGCACGCAGAAGCCCTCGCACGCTGCGTATGTCCGTCGTCCCGTATTTCAACAGAATGCTGCCCGAGAGCATGAAGAGCAGCGATTTTGCCAGCGCATGGTTGATCACGTGAAGCAGCGCGCCAAACACGCCCCAGTACCCGCCAAAGCCCAGCCCAAGGCAGATGATCCCCATGTGCTCGACGCTCGAATACGCCAGCATGCGTTTGTAGTTGCGTTGGGTGAGCAAGAACGCTGAGGCCACTGCCAGCGACAGAAGGCCGATGCCCATCAGTAATCGGGAAGAGAAACTCGATCCCAGCGTGATGTCCACGACCGCCTTGAATCGTACCAGGGCGTAGAGGCCGACGTTGAGCAGCACGCCCGACATCAGCGCGCTTATAGGGGCAGGCGCTTCGCTGTGCGCGTCGGGCAGCCAGGTGTGCATTGGGGCAAGCCCGGCCTTGGTGCCATAGCCTACAAGAATGAATACAAACGCCAGCCGGACGACCTGTGGGTTAAGGCTCGACGCAGCTGTATGCAGCGAGGTCCAGTTCACCGCGATCTCTCCCGATCGAGCCGAGCCCGCGTAGTACATCAGCACGGTGCCGATGAAAGCCAGCGCGATGCCTACCGAAGAAAGGATCAGGTACTTGTATGCCGCCTCGAGTGAGGTGGGAGTGTTGTGCAGGTTAACAAGAAAGACCGTCGCCAGCGTAGTGCCTTCAATCGCCACCCACATCACGCCCAGGTTGTCGGTGGTCACCGCGAGCAGCATAGTGAAGATGAAGACCTGAGAAAGAGAAAAGAACAGCCGCGCCTGCTTTGTGTGCTCAGCGTCGAATTCGGCCCGGATGTAGCCCAGCCCATAGATTGCGGCTATCGCGCCGAGTAGAGTGACTAGGGTGACCATCAGCGCGGAAAGCGCATCGGCTCGCAACAGGTGATCGAGGGCTATGATGTCCGTCTTGCCGCGCCACACCCTGGTCGCAGCCGTCAGTCCGGCCCCAAGCGTGGCGAGGGCCGCAAGAGCATGAATCACTTCCATCAAGCCCCGATTGCGCAGCAACGCGATCAACCCTGCCGCGACAGCCGGGATTAGCAGCAGCGCAACCAGGATCATCCCTTCAATCTCCCCATCTCACCGACCTCTATCGAATCGAAGTTCTCCTTGATGCGATAGATGAACACTTCCATGATCAGCACCGCTACCAGCACATCGAGGAAGACACCTATCTCGACAATGAAGGGCACGCCGTAGGTGGCCAGCAAAGCCAGCACGAAGATTCCGTTCTCCAGCATTAAGAACCCGAGGATCTGCGTCAGCGCGCGGCGGCGGATCACAGTGATGAAAGCGCCGATGAGCACGCCCGCAAATGCGAGCGGGACGGCCTCGGCGGTGGGCAGCGGATTCGACGCAGTGATCGGAGCCATCACGTAAAAGGCGATCGCCACAAGCAACCCGCAGACAAAGAGCGCAGCGGGTGTGCCAAGGTAGGGCGCAACAGCCCTCTGCAAACCGATCCTCGAGACCGCGCGGTTGAGGATGGCAGGAATGATGAACACCTTTAAGAGCGCGAGGCCCAGCGCGACTGCGAACAGTTCCGCGCTGTGCGCAAAAACTGCTATCACCGCCGCCAGAATCGAGACGAAGAACGATTGGGCCGCGAACAAGCGAACTTGCCCGCGAAGGTCCCGTCGCGCGATCAAAAGAAAAGCCGTGCCCAGCGCTAGCGACGCTAGTAAGTTGACGAGCTTGGGAAATATTTCAACAAACACTGATGACTCCAGAATCACCTGACAAAGAAGAACGAGATGACCGCCAGCAGTGCGAGCGTGAACGAACCGCTCAACAGCTCCGGTACGCGAAACAGTCTCAGCTTGGCCACCGAAGTTTCGAGCACTGCAACTGTGACCGCCAATACGCCAACCTTCAGCGCGAGAGCGGCGAACGCAATGACGACGGGCAGAGGTTCAAGCGTATGCGCGACGCCCCACGGAAAGAACAGATTCGAAAGCAGTGTCAGAAATAGAAACAGCTTCATCCCTGAGGCCCATTCGATCAGAGCGAGATGTCTTCCGGAGTATTCCAGTATCATCGCTTCATGAATCATCGTCAGCTCGAGGTGCGTTGCGGGATTATCGACTGGCAGCCGGCCGGTTTCGGCTAGGGCGACTATGAAGAAGGCAACGAAGGCGAGGAGGTGGCCTGGATTCAGAAGCAGCAGCGAATCGTCGGCCCCGCGTCTGACGATCTCGTCGAGGCTTGTGCTGCCGACGCGAAGGGCGATGGCGAAGATTGCGATCATAACCGTTGGCTCAGCGAGCGCCGCTATGACCATCTCGCGGCTCGATCCCATGCCGCCAAATGCGCTTCCGGCGTCCAATCCCGCCAGCGCTAGAAAGAACGTCGTCAGCAGCAGCAGGTACATCAGTACGATGATGTTGCCGATGAATCCCAGCGGCGTGCGCGTGGTGAGCATCGGCACAATCAGCGACGACAGCAGCATTACCGACGCGACCAGGTAAGGCGTAAACCGGAAGATCCACGAGGTGTTCTCGGAGATGACAGCTTCCTTCACCAGAAACTTGCGCAGGTCGCGGTAAGGCTGAAACACGCTCGCGCCCCGCCTCCCTTGAAGACGGGCTTTTAGCTTGCGTAGGGAGCCGACCATCAGCGGCGCACCCAGAGCAACAATGAGAAGCTGAATCACCTCGATCAGAATGCTGGCTGTCATGTTTCTCTCTCAATCACAATTCGTCTCGCGATTATCTTGCGATAATCAGCAGCACCACGAGAGCTACCAGGATATAGAGCAGGTAGACGTTGACGTTCCCGGATTGCAGAAGCCGCGCCCGCTCGGCGAACGACCGAAGCATTCGATTGAGCGGCCCATAGATCGCGTCGTCAAAGATCGACCGCGCCTCATTGCTGTAGCTGATTGTTCGGACA
>JBGPFL010000604.1:0-4131 GCA_041483295.1 Blastocatellia bacterium
CGCGAAACGTTACACGGGCGGGCTGTCGTGCGCATCGAAGTGCTCCACTTCCTCTGTGCGCCACTCCGGGCCCAGGCTGCGAAGCAGTCTCACGCAGCGGTTCCATCGCAGTATTGAATCGTCGTTGCCTTCGGGGCGGATCTCTTCCGCCTGCTCGAAACAACGCATAGCATCCTCGAACAGTACCAGTAGCGTGTGGGGCGCCCTCCCGGCGCGGAGTTGCGCCTTGGCCCTCCGTTCATTCAGGATGCCTGTGTAATAGAGCCGCTCGTATCGGTTGGTCAGGCTCTGAAAAATCGATGCGGCCTCGGCCCATCGGTCGGTGGAGCCGCCGCCAAACTGATCGGTGATAGCCAGGCCCAGCAGCCTGAGCGCCGTCTGGTTGTCAACCTCGATCGCCAGCACATCCCGGCAGATCGATTCAGCTTCGCCCGGCTCGTTCAGATTGCGGTAGAGCATGGCCAACGAGAGCGCCCCAGCGACTCCGTTTGTCGAGATGGCTTTCAATTTCAGTTCCATTCTCGCCTCCCCAATAGTGACAAGTGACTGTCACTTGTCACTCGTCACTTGTCACTTGTCTTGCCCCTTACGCCTGAATACCTTTCGCAATAGCCAGCGCAGCGGGTCGTAGTACTCATCAACCACTCGCTCCTTGAGCGGTATGATCGCGTTGTCCGTTATGTGAATATCCTCCGGACACACCTCGGTGCAGCACTTGGTTATGTTGCAGTAGCCGATCCCCAACTCTTCCTTCAGCAAGTCGGCGCGCGAGATGCCATCCAGGGGATGCATCTCGAGCCCCGCCACCCGCACGAAAAAGCGCGGGCCGGCAAACTTATCCTGCTTTTCATGGTCGCGCAGTACGTGGCAGACGTTCTGGCACAGGAAGCACTCGATACACTTGCGAAACTCCTGCACCCGGTCGATGTCGTACTGGTACATCTTCCACTCAACGCCCGGTCTCGGAGTGAACGGTGGAATTCTCTTGTTGACCTTGTAGTTCCACGAGACATCGGTCACCAGGTCCTTTATGAGCGGAAACGACTTCATCGGAAAGACCGTGATCGGTTCGTCCTTAGGCAGTTCGTCCATCCGCGTCTTACAGGTGAGCCGGGGCCGGCCGTTGACTTCCGCGGAGCAGGACCCGCACTTGCCTGCCTTACAGTTCCATCGCACAGCCAGGTCGTGCGACTGGTGACCCTGAATGTAGTGCAGCGCATCGAGCACTACCATTCCCGTCGCTACCGGAACCGTATAATCAACCGGCGCTCCCCCTTCGCGATCACCACGAAAGACTCTTAAGGTTGCATCTGCCATTTTTTCTCGTTTCTCGTTTCTCGTTGGTCGCTGCTCGTTTCTCGTTGCTCGTTTCTCGTTGCTCGTTGCTCGTTTCTCGTTTCTCGTTTCTCGTTTATAGAGCGACTCGCAAATCGAAAGATCACGGCCAAGATGGCAAAACGAACGAGAAACGAGAAACGATTCAGTTGTTCTCTTCCATTATCTGCTTCAGCTCATCAGGCATCTCGCCCGTGGGAGATTGACGGAGCCTCATCTCCTCTCCGTCGCGCGAAATCAGATTGTTTTGTTTGCCCCACACGTCATCGTATTCAGGATAATCAATTCGACTGTGCGCGCCCCGGCTCTCCTTGCGCGCTGCGGCACTAAGGGCAACCGCTTTCGTCACCGTGAGCATCGAAGCCAGGTCACGAGCCAGATGCCAGCCGGGATTGAATAGTCGCGAGCCGTCGACCCGAACCCGTGCGGCACGCTCTCTCAGCTTTTCGATCTCGGACAGCCCTACCTGCAGATCCTCTTCGACGCGAAAGATACCGACATTTTTCTGCATGGCCTCCTGCAAATCCCGGTGGACCTCATAAGGGCTTTCGCCATCCGCGCGCTCGAATGGAGCGAGCATTTCGCGCTCGGCCTCACGGACCTGATCCGCATCGATCATCGGCGCCTCAACCTGGCCGGCGTGCTCGGCGGCTGCAAGCCCCGCGCGGCGTCCGAAGACCAGTAGATCAGAGAGAGAGTTTCCACCCAGCCGGTTTGATCCATGCAGTCCAGCCGCTGCTTCACCTGCAGCAAACAGTCCGGGAACGGTGGCCTGAGCAGTGTCGGCTTCGACCTTAATGCCGCCCATCATGTAATGACAGGTTGGGCCAACCTCCATCGGCGTCTGGGTGATGTCGACGTCGGCCAGCTCCAGGAACTGGTGATACATGCTCGGGAGCTTTCGTTTCACGTACTCAGCAGGCTTATGCGAGATGTCCAGGTAAGCGCCGCCGTGTGGAGTGCCTCGCCCCTCTTTAACCTCGGTGTAGATAGCCCGAGCCACGACGTCGCGGGTCGACAAGTCCATCTTCTTCTTGTCGTAACGCTCCATGAAACGCTCGCCAAGCTTGTTGCGAAGGATGCCGCCTTCCCCGCGAACTGCCTCGGTCACCAGTAACCCCTGCACTCCCGGCGGCCAGACCATGCCCGTGGGATGGAACTGCACGAATTCCATGTCCATGAGATCCGCACCTGCCTGGTACGCCAGGGCCAGACCGTCGCCGGTGTATTCCCACGAGTTCGAAGTGATCGGCCAGGCTTTTCCGATCCCGCCGGTCGCGATCACCACCGACTTCGCCTTGAAGACAACGAAGCGGCCTTGCTCGCGCCAGTATGCAAAGGCGCCGGCAACGCGGTCGCCGTCCTTGAGCAGCCTGCTCACGGTGCATTCCATGTACACGTCTATTCCCAGGTGCACGCCGCGATCCTGAAGAGTGCGAATCATCTCGAGCCCGGTCCGGTCGCCCACATGGCAGAGCCGCTTGAAGGTGTGGCCGCCGAAGGCTCGCTGAAGTATGTCGCCGCTTGGAGTGCGATCAAACAACGCGCCCCACTGTTCCAGCTCGCGGACGCGCTCGGGCGACTCCTGCGCGTGGATCTGAGCCATGCGCCAGTTGTTGAGAAACTTTCCGCCGCGCATCGTGTCGCGGAAGTGAGTGCGCCAGTCATCGGCCGCGTCTACGTTGGCCATTGCCGCGGCGATGCCGCCTTCGGCCATGACAGTGTGAGCCTTGCCCAGGAGCGACTTGCAAACTACTCCAACCGTCGCCCCGCGAGCGAGCGCTTCGATAGCCGCGCGCAGTCCCGCTCCACCGGCGCCGATGATCAATACATCGTGTTCGTGAGTTTCGTACTTGTCCATCACATGAGTCTCAAGTCGCGTATCGCTCCGGTTGCTACCAATCTGATGTACAGATCAGCCAGTCCTACTGACACCAGGCTCATCCAGGCAAACAGCATGTGGTGCTCGTTGAGAGAGCTAAGTCCGCGCCAGGTCTTAAACCGCGGCCCGCCCAGCATGGCGCAGGAGAAACAATCAACCTTTCCACCCACAATATGCCTGAGCGAGTGACACGAAAAAGTGTAAAGCGTCAGCAGCACTATATTCGCCAGGAGGATCAGCGATCCAAGCCCTATCCCGAAGCGCCCGTTGAACCAGAATGCTCGAATCGCGTCATACCAGAGGACGACTACGAAGATCAACGCGAGATACAGAAAGTAACGGTGAAGATTCTGGAGTATGAAAGGGAACGAGTTCTCTCCGCGATAACCGTGACCGCGTTTCTCACTAACGGCACAGGCCGGCGGGTCGAGGAAGAAGGCTCTGTAATAGGCCTTTCGGTAGTAATAGCATGTGGTCCGAAAGCCTAGAGGGCCTCCCAGGATCAGCAGGGCCGGTGACAACGGCCACCAACCATGATGAGGATCAATCAGTGGCGAGTAGAAAGGCGAAAGATAAGGCCCCCACTCATAGTAAGCGCCTTCAAAGGCCCTCACCGTCGCATACACTCCGAACAGACTCAGCACGACGACGACTGGGAGCACTTCAACCCACCACGTGTCGCGCCGCATCGTTGCCCCGAAACCCTTGCGTTCGATTCCGGTTCGAGATTCGGCCATACGCTCTCCTCTGTATCTGTATTCATTTATATGAGTGCGACTTGGGAAAAGAATTCGTCTGGAGAGCGGCTACGATAACACAGCGTCCGCCGATTTGAAAAGTCAGAGGCCAGAAGGATTGCGGATTGTGGATTGCGGATTGCGGATTAGGGGCTGCCGAGGCCATCCGAAAAATCC
>JBGPFL010000605.1:0-4127 GCA_041483295.1 Blastocatellia bacterium
ATCTTGATCTGTGACTCCCGATTGAAGACATCCTGGGAGGTAACGGTGCCGTAGACGACGGGCGATACTGCCGGATACCCGAGCACGGTAATGTTGTCGCCGGCCTTGATCGTATCATAGTTGTCGTGAATCTCGACCTTGGGAACGGCTTCCGGAACGTCGATCTTGAGCATACACACGTCGTGGCGGTCTGAGACGCGGGCCACTTTCGCGGGTATCGAGGTCTTGTTCCCGGGGAAGGTGATGTTGATGTACTCGTGCTTGCCCTCCACCGGATAACGGAGTCCGTTGCGCCCAAACTGCCTGGTCTCAGACGGCACCCAGTTCTCGGGTATCTGATAGGTGACCGGCATTCCGGTATCGCCGTTGGCCTTGAGCGTCCATTGACCATCCGAAGTCTGGACCCAAAGAACGCCGGGATAGGCGTCGCCCGGATATTGATATCTCGTCTTCCAGCCTGCCCCTACGTGCCGCGCCGTCAGAATGAAGCCGTCGCTGGTCACCGTGAAGCCTGATCCGCCGCCGCCTCCGCCAATGGCATGAGTGCCGGTATCCGTCAGCGCAGGTTCGTAGGTTCCATCATTCAAAACCATGTAGGTGGCGACTTCGGCGCGGCCGTCGTTGATGATTTTTCGAAAGACTCCGTCTTTGTCTTTCCATCTATTGGGAATGTAGAAGTGATATACCTGGCGGCCGGTCTGTGTATTGACCAGCTTCCAACTCACGTCGATGTAGACCACCGAATTCTTGTTCTTCTCAACGATCTGGCCGGCAGTCATGGGAGCGTTCTTCTTGCTGGATTCGTCCTGTTCCGTGCGCCGCCTCTCCGCGTCGGTGATGTTGCCGGAAATCTCCTGCTTAGACTTGAGGAACCAGTATCCGGCTGCCGCGGCGACGATCAGGACCACGAAGATGAGCGCCACGCCCCCGATGACCATCCATTTTCGCGAGTCGCTTTTGGTTTGGGCGATCATCCGCTCGACGGTAGCCTTGCCGACCTGACCCTGCGGTGTGGCGGTCACGGGGATTCCGGAAAAGGGCGCTCCAACACTGGGCACGCGAGTCGCAGGGGCTCCGCCCGGAGGCGGCGGGAGGCTCCCGTCGATGGCGGTCCTGGTTGGGCGCAGCGAACTATCGGGGCGCGGTTCGAGATCGAACTGAAACTCCGGCCCGCCGGCCCCGAATTGGACCAAATCGCCGGGAACGAGTCGCGCGGTTCCGACGATCCTCTGCTTGTTGACGTATGTGCCGTTGCGGCTGTTCAAATCGGTGATCGTGAACTGTGTCGGGTCGGCAGGGTCCTGAGCGATCTTCGCGTGCTGACGGCCAACGAGGTCATCTCTGTCGGGGTCGTACTTCACTGTTGCAGAGGGGTCGCGCCCGGCCACGAGTTCTTTGAAGTGGGCGAGCGGAAACTCCTCAACCTGATTCGCTTTTGAGCCGCTTAAGTGTCTTAGAACTATTCGTTCCATATAGCCTCCGTTTGATCTGTGTGGTAGACGACCTTGTGCACGCGGTGTTCATCGCCCAAGCGCCGCTCCAAACTGCGATTCATAAAGATTATTTTGCCGTAGCGGTGACCTTTATCTGCCGCTTGAGAAGCCCGCGAGTCGAGATGCAAGAGCACAACTGTTGAGCATCCTTATCAGTACGGGCGAATTCTATGCCTGCTGAAATCTCAAGGCAAGGCCGAGGAAGGGAAATGCGAAATTCGAAGTGCGAAATTCGAAATGCGAAAACTAGCAATTCCTCTCCGGTCTTTGGTCTGGCGAAATACGGACGAGCACCAGGGTCGCTCCACAACTACTAACGCGATAAACAGATCGAAGAAATCTCAGCAGGGAATTTCGCAATTCGCATTTCGCAATTCGCATTTCCCTTTGCTTGACACGACTGACGGCGGACCGCTATTCTACTGCTTCTTTTGTCTGGAATCCTGTTCGATTTATCAAGGAGACGTTTAGAGCATGGCGAATCACAAGTCAGCAGAGAAGCGCAACAGACAGGCCGAGCGGCGCAACGAAGTCAATCGCCGCAATCGCGGTACGTTGCGCACTGAAATCAAGAGACTGCGCGCTGCAGTCGAAGAGGGCAACCGAGAAGAGGCTCAGACGCTCCTTCCGAAGACCGTCTCGGTGATTGATAGATCCGTCCAAAAGGGCGTGCTGCACAAGAATGCGGCCGCCAGATACAAGTCGCGGTTGACTGGAAGCGTCAGCAAACTGCAAACCTAGTTCTCTCCGCAGATACCAGTACACGCGAATACGAAAACTCGCTCAAAGAAAAAGGAGAACAGCTCAACATTGGTTGCTGTTCTCCTTTTTTCCTTGTCTGGGCGGCCGCACTTAGATCGCTGGCTCGCTCGACTTACTTCCCGCGCTTCTTCGAAGTCGATCCCTTTTCCGCCGGCGGTTCGAGCGTACAGATGGAGCTGTGTCGCTTGATCCTCAGATAGACCGACTCAAACACCCTGAACGGGTGGTTCATGTGCTCGGCTCCCAGGTAGGCGACCGTCAGGTCCTGAGCCACCGCAATGTCGAAGTTCTGTGCCCCGGTCGCGACCACCATACCGAAACCGTCTCCCACGAGCCTCGATTGATATACGCCGTCGGTGATGATCTGACGAATGTGCTCGATCTCGAGAACTCCGGTGCCCGGGTGCACTTGCTGCATCTGAGCATACAGTGTCGGGCTTACGACCATCGCATACGGTCCGTAGAAGCCGGCCTGCACGAGGGCCTGCGTGGCGTCGACAGCGTCTTTGAATGCGTTGCCTGCTTCCGCCCAGTCGCTGCGGGCCAGGATGTGTCGGCCCTCGACCACCATCAACCCTTCGTAGCCCATCTGGGCGTTGCCATTGAAGACCAGGTCATCCTCGGCGTCCGCGCAGAAAGCCGCCGCTCCCGCCGCTGCGGCGACATCAAGCGGGGTGTTCGATTGCCTCGATGTCTCGATGTCGCGCCAGTGAAGTATGAAGTCTTTGTAGATGAGCGGTATTATGCCGCTCTCGCGGCGGACAGACCGGACGGGGTCGGATTCCTCTTCGCCGACGAGCCCTATGCGACCGATCGTCGTGCCGGCGAAGTGGTCGTGCACGATCGTTTGAACTCCCGGTCCGAGCGGTCCGTGGAGATCAACGACCCTCCGGCCGACGAGCCGCTTGCGGGCCACCTCGATGGCAACAGTCTTGATGTTCTCCCATTCCTGATCGTTCAGCGGATTCTCTTCATGAGCAAAGAGAGGCATCAACAGTCCTCCGAGTCATAGTCATTTGTCACTTGTCACTGGTCATTTGTCTTGGCCAGGCATGACTGCAATGAGACAAGCGGAAATTACAAGTGACAAATGACCAGTGACGACCAGTGACAAATGACAAATCACGCATCACGTCTTATATACCAGCGGGCGCTTTCCGGCAAAGTCAATTCGGCCACCACGTATTCAATCTGAAGCCTGGGTGTCCCCTGGGAGCTCTTAATTGCGTCATCGACTTCGGCCAGTCTGCGCAGGCCGTGCACAATCTCCTCGCGAGCGGCCCGGCGCACACATTCGTTGAACTTCTCGGCGGTGCCGCCAAATTTACCGGTTGCTTTGTTCACCTCGTCCCTCGACGCTCCGCGTGTCATCAATTCCTTTGCCGCCAGCATTTTGCGATACAGGCTTGCCAGCATACCAACCAACATCACCGGCTCTGACCCATCGGCCAGGAGTCGCTGTGCCAGCCTCATTGCCTTCTTGCGGTCCCTGGAAAGGACCGCGTCCGACAGTTCCCAGTTCGTGTGCTCGCGCGCCCGGGGGACCAGTTGTTCGATGGCCGAGCTGTTGATCGAGCCTCCGCCTGCGTAGGCGGCCAGCTTCTCAAGCTCGTTCACCAGTCTGGTCAATCGGGTCCCTACGAGTCCGATCAGATGACCGAGAGCGGCGGGTTCGATACTGCAACCGCGCTGCTTCAAATAATTGTCCGCCCATCGCCTGGCCTCATCTTCCCCCAGCAGGTCGAAGCGGACTACCGTGCATGCCTTTAACAGCGCGGTCGTAATCTTCCGGCGCTGGTCGAGTGAAACCGCCTGAAAAACAACGGTCGAAGTGGGAGACGGCCGCTTCAGGTATTCGAGCAACAGCTCGCA
>JBGPFL010000606.1:0-4124 GCA_041483295.1 Blastocatellia bacterium
CGGGTACTCACCGCGCTTGTCATCACGCGAGAATGGACTTAGAGTAACTGTTCTCTCGACTCCTTTCGAACAATGCTCATCGCCGGAGGAGACATATGCGCACTCATCCCATTCTGAGAGCAGGACTGGCTCTGTTCATTGTCATTCATCTGCTTTCCCCTGCGGCCTCAGGGAAGCCTGGGAGCGCCAAAGCACCTGAGCCGCTCGCGACCGGGCCATTCCCGGTCGGCGTCACTCGAACCCTCTTCGTCGACTCAAGCCGCACCGACAGCTTCACCAAAGAACCGCGCACACTGGTGACTGAGATCTGGTATCCGGCTGACGATAGCGCGCTCAAGATGCCGAAGAACAAGTATTCCGACTTCATTCCCGGCGGCGTCACCCCTGACCTGGACAAGCTGCTCAAGGGGACTTACGGAATCGGCGTCGCCGAAATAGACAAGCTGTATTGGAATGAAGCGGTGCGCGACGCAAAGGTTCGCAAGGGGCGCTTTCCTCTCATCGTCTTCTCGCACGGAAACGGAGGCACGCGACATCAGAACACCTTCTGGTGCGATTATCTTGCGAGCCACGGCTACATCATCGTCTCCGCGGATCACACCGGCAACGCCCGAATGACGATCATCAACGGCAAGGTGATCCCTTATCAAAACTCCGAACGCCTGAAGTCGGCGGAAGACCGTCCGCTCGACATGAGCTTCCTGCTCGACAAGATGATCGCGTGGGATAAGGGCGAAGATAAGAGGTTCGCGGGACACATCGACACCGCTCGCGCGGCAGCGACCGGCATGTCGTTCGGCTCGATGACTTCGATCTGGGTGGCCGACAAGGACCCGCGGTTCAAGGCTGTGATTGCGATGTCAGGCGCGCGCGGCGAGCACGCAAATCTGACCATTCCCTCGTTAAGAATGATCGGCTCTGAGGACACGACGATTGGAGAGGCGGGCAACGCAGAGGTGCGCGCTCATCATGCTAAACATACCGGTCCCTCTTACCTGCTCGAGCTCAAGAACGGCGGACACTTCTCGTTCACCGATATGTTCAAGATCAGGAAGAACTACGGCGATGGCGTGGGCCAGGGCAAGCGACGCAATACAAAAGAACCGTTCGACTTCACGCCGATGGAGTTGACCTACAAGATCATCAACTCTTACAGCGTCGCGTTCCTGGGTTACTACTTGAAAGGGCAGAAGGAGTACATGGGCTTCCTGCGTGAGAACCACTGGCCCGATGTGTTGATCTGGGATCCGAAGACTGGCGAGCAGATGGCAGCGACCGGCAGGCAAAAGGCGGTGGCCAGCAAACAGAAATAGTTTCGAAGCGCTCCGTTCACCTCTTGCAGGATTACAGGGTAGGGAAGCTAGGACACCAGAAGTCGTTCAATGTGCACCCCTCACCTCTTGCTGAAGCGCCCAGGTCCTCCGAGTGCTCCGGCTTGCAACAAAGTGACTAGCTTCGCGGTTCCCTCAAGCCCTGTCCCTTCCCCTCTCTCTACTTTCGGCACGCGGCGGAGTCGCTCGGTTTCCCGTCCAATAGCTCCGATGCCACACACGCCCAGGCAGGCGCAAGAAACGAGCTTGCGGAGTTGGTTTCGTGGTAGTGATCCGGCACTTTGTTGGCTGCCTTGCACGGATCCTTAGCCCGGCGCAGTCCCTCCGCCGTATCAACCGCCGGAGCAAGGAAATCATAACCGGGTACGATGTAGCCGAACTCATCAGGGCACAGGCCAAGCACAAACTTGTACTTCCTGGTCATCCGGTCGCGCACACTCGGCTCGGCAGGGCGCCGGGTGTCTGCCTCCGGACAATCGCGACGGCGGTATGTGTCGACACCGTAGAAGACTTCGGGAAACAACTCGCCCGGCGTTGTGATCATCTGCGCATCGCCAATCGTTATGGCGTACACCCACGCTTCAACTTTCGGGCTGTCGCCTGAGGCCGGCAGCGTCATCGTGTCGAGAACTCCCTGGCTGGTCAGAAACAGGTAGCCCTTGTTGTCCATCGGCACGCTGAGCCGGGCCTTCTTCAAATCTATCCCAGTCACTGCGCTCCACTCGGCGCGTTCAAGCGCATCAAAGACCGCCTTCGCCACGTCTCGACCAATCGCTTCCGTCCGTTGGTGGGTGAAGACGGGCCGGTTGCCCTGAGGGTTAAGCGGGAAGTCTCTTCCATCAAATGACGTGCGGTCTCCGGTCTTGTTATTGGTATCGCCTATTATCTCGACCGCGCCGATGTCGCCGCTGACATAGACCGCCGTGCCGCCGTACTTCTTCTCGACGCTTTCGCGCACAGCATGAGGAAAGTCCGACGTCATCTCGGTATTGTGGTCCTCCATCGACTCCGGATGTGTGTTCCAGTTAATCAAGGTGGCGATGACCTTATCGCGCAACCGGCCTTCAGTGGCGAAGAACTGCATGACGCGCAGCTCTTCATCAAAAAAGCGTGGTGGGCGGCCCCCGGTGCGAGTTTGCATTCCGGCAATCGAAGGCGACGCCTGAGGCTCGGTCCGGCCGAGCTTCATTCGGGCGGGCTCGACGGATCCGGCGGCTCTATTGATGGCTTTAGCGATCTGCCGGTCCATGAATCGAAGAAACCTTGGATACTTGCCATCGCTCAGTCCGTTTGTTCCCCAGGGACCAATCGTGTCCGGGGCCTCATGGTTGTGAGTGCTCGCGATCAGGATCTCACCGATGCCGAGCTTTGGATCGACCAGCTTCTGAATCTCGGCGAGGCCGTAGTAGTTAGCCCTGGAGTAGTATCCGATCACATCAATCGAAACGATGGCGAACCTGGTCGCGCCATATTCGAGGACCACCGCGCGAGCCCATAAGTCGTCATGCTTACCCGTCGCCAGTCGATTGTTGCCAAAGCCCGCAAGGTAGATCCCGTCATACTTATCTTTCGAGCTCGGGTCGAGTTTGGTGTTTACGGGATCATCTTCGAAGGGTTCGCCCTTGTCCCAGCGCCCGTTGTGATTGGAATCGGTGAAGTGTTCGCCCCACACGCCTGATTCAGTGATGGTCCCATCCCAATCAGGATTCTTGCCGAAAGGAGTGATCGGAATCGCCGCGACTCCGACTCTCAATCCGCTTTTTGAGGCGTCAGCGGTTCGAACACGAGAACTCCACAGAGGCAGAACGAATGCAACAGCAGCGACCCAAACGAGCAGTCTGGACATTGTTCCTCCAACGATTGCGCGGTAATCAGCGGCAGTGCGACAGACAGAATACTGCGTGTGAGAAACCCACGCTGCGATTCCAAGCCTGGCCGCGCCATCATAACTTTTGGTTGCGAGCAGCTCAAGCGGAGCCGGAAGGGAAGTTGTGTCCCTTCGGTCAGGATGCCGCTTGGTACGCACGCTTCCAGCGTGCGCCATCCGCAAGCCCGCACGCTGGAATCGTGCGTACCAGCCAGACGGTGTTGCCAATCACGGTCTCATCTGTTCTATAATCGTTTTGCGTTTGTCGTTTCGCGTTCCTCATTACAGGTGTTTGGCTGCAGTCGTCAGCCAGAAGGGCGAAACGACAAACGCGAAACGCAAAACGTCTTTCAGTGGACTCCACCAGCCAGCAACATCCCGAGGTGTTATGTCGAAAGTCATCGAGCTTCGAGTCAATTCCGCGAAGCACCGGGTCGAGGTAGATCCTGATCGCAGCCTGCTCAGTATTCTGCGAGACGATCTGGACCTCACCGGTGCAAAGTATGGCTGCGGTGAAGGCCAGTGCGGCGCCTGCACGGTTTTGATAGATGGCAGGGCTACTCGCTCTTGTATAACCCCGGTGAGTGCGGCTGCTGGCAAGCAGATCACCACGATCGAAGGGCTCGAAAAAAGCGGACGACTTCATCCTCTTCAGGAGGCCTTCCTCGAAGCGGGCGCTCTCCAGTGCGGCTACTGCACGCCCGGAATGATCATGTCCGGTGTAGCGCTGCTCGCCAAAACGCCCGATCCCGGTGCGGAGGAGATCGTTCGCCTTATGGAAGGGAATGTCTGCCGGTGCGGGACCTATCAGCGAATCGTCGCCGCGATAGGCAAAGCCGCGAAGGTGATGAAAGGGGGTGCAAAATGAGCGACAAGCTAATCGACGAATTGCCGTTTGAGCCCGAACGCTATGAGCTTCAAGCCGC
>JBGPFL010000607.1:0-4118 GCA_041483295.1 Blastocatellia bacterium
AACGATCTTTGGCTATCACTGAAAAGACCGCAGGCGCGAACCATCCAGCCGCCGCCGAAGGCCTCAACAATCTCGCGGCGCTTTACTACGCCCAGGGAAGATCATCGGAGGCCGAACAGCTCTACGAGCGATCTCTGGCAATCAGCGAGAATCTGCAGGGAGCGGACCAGGCCGTGTTAGCCACCAGCCTCGGCAACCTCGCAGAGCTGTACCGCTCTCGCGGACAGTACCGGGAGGCCGAGGTGTTCGCGAAGCGGTCCCTGGCGATTGGCGAGAAGTCACTTGGACCAGAGCATCCTGGCGTGGCTACCAGCCTCAACAACCTGGCTGAGCTGTACCGGGCTTTGGCCAGATCTTCAGAAGCCGAATTGCTCTTTCAGCGATCCCTGGCAATTCGCGAGAAGGCGCTGGGAGCAAGCCATCCCGATGTCGCCACGAGCCTGAACAATCTGGCAGCGTTATATCGATCTCAGGGTAGATATGCCGAGGCCGAGCCGCTTTTCAAGCGCGGGCTGGCCATCCGGGAGAAAGTCCTGGGAATCGACCATCGCGACGTCGCTACCATTCTCAACAACCTCGCCGAGCTCTACCGCTCCATGGGCAGATATGCGGAGGCAGAGCCGCTCTACAAGAGATCCCTGGCGATTAGCAAGAATGCGTTTGGAGCGGAGCACCCAGTCTTCGCTACAACCGTCAACAATCTCGCGGCGCTGTATCGGGCTGAGGGGAAGTACTCGAAGGCTGAGGCGCTGTACAAACAGTCGTTGGCGATCAGGGAGAAGGCGCTAGGCGCGAACCATCTTGATGTTGCCAACAGCCTCAATAATCTGGCGGAGCTGTATCAAGCCCAGGGCAGATTACCGGAGGCCGAGCCGCTCTACCAACGGTCTCTTACGATCCGGGAGAACGCTCTTGGAATCGAGCACCCCGAGGTGGCCCAGACCCTCAACAACCTCGCGTTGCTCAACCATGATCGCGGTGATTATCTGGAGGCCGAGGCGCTCTACAAGCGGTCTCTTTCGATCAGTGAGAAGGCACAGGGGCCTGACCATCCCGAGGTGGCAACGACCTTGAACAATCTGGCACAGCTATATCAGGCTCTTCGGAGATACCCGGAGGCCGAGGCGCTTTACAAGCGGTCCCTTTCTATCTTTGAGAAAGCCCTGGGAGCGGACCACCCCAACGTTGCTACGGTCCTGGAGAACTATGCGACCCTGCTGCGCAAGATTGGGCGCAACGCGGAAGCTGAAGAAGCCGAAACGCGCGTCAGGACCGTGCGATCAAAGATCCGGCGTAATCGCTGATTCGCGGGAGCCATCGCATTCGTCCGCGGATTACGCAGATGCCGCAGATGAACAGCCACGACAAGGACGGATTGAAACGCCGTGAGGTGCGCAATCAACAATTCGGTCATCACATCTGCGAAATCTGCGACATCTGCGGACAGCTCTTCGGAAGCACTCATAGCGTTCGCTTCTGGTCGAAATAGAGTATGGTTAGTGCTCGCGGTCAAATCTTGGTATTTTCTCAGCCTGGACTGTAACCGGATCGCAGTACCGGACGTTATTAGGGGTGTCGCTAATGTTCATCAGACCGTTATGCCGACCGTTGTTTGGCAGAATCTCACTCTTTTGGAGGTAACTGAATGAAATCAAGAACAGCCGTTGTTTTGGTACCGATCTTCATGATACTTGCTTTTTCGGTGTCGGCCCGCGTGAAAGCATTCCGCGCTGGACCGCCCAAGCTGGCCATTGCATCGCTCGAGCATTCCTTTGGAGCCGTTAAGCCCGGCTCACCCCTCTCCTATACGTTCAAGATCAAGAACGAAGGACAAGCAGACCTGGAGATCAAGAGCGTCAGCCCTTCTTGCGGCTGTACGACCAGCAACTTTGATAGAGTAGTGCCGCCCGGTAAGGAAGGTAGCATTACTCTTGCCGTCGAGAAGACCGACGGATACAAAGGCGAAGTAGTTAAGACCGCCACTGCCGTGACGAATGATCCGGACCAGCAATCATTCGTCCTGACTCTTCGCGCCACCTTCGCGTCGGAATAGGGATATCAAGGCTTCGCCAGAGAGGCCGAGCGGGGGCAAGAGGCCCCTCCCGAGCTGATCGGGAGAGGTGGCTCGCCCCCGTTTTTTTGTGGACAATTCGATCCCGGGTGCAATTAAGACTGGGACAAGGAATCTGAAGGGGCGGAACCACGAATTACACGAATCACACGAATCTACACGAATGATTCGTGATCATTCGTGATCATTCGTGTAATTCGTGGTTCCGCCCCTTCAGGTCATTGTCGAACCTAGTCCCACTTTCAACCACACCCATTCGATCCTGCCAGATGATGACAAAATGGGACGGTTCAGTTAGGCTGCACTACTGCTAACTTCTGTGCTGGTGATGAAGGATCCGAGGTCTGCACTTCGAGGAGCCCTTAGCCATGTCAGATGCCCTTACAGGTCTAAAGCGCACAATCTTGAGCGGTGATCGAGAGTTGCCCCAGGTCCAGTTGCTTGAGAACGCGGCTCGCGCGGCCACCGGACTCTCGGCGTTGGGGATTGCGGCCGAGGACTCCGTCGCCATCATGTTGCGCAATGACTTTCCATTTTTCGAAGCGTCGATGGCGGCGAACTCGGTAGGGGCCCATGCCGTTCCCATCAACTGGCACTTTCAAGGAGAGGAGGCCGCGTACATACTGCGAGACAGCAAGGCTAAGGTGCTTGTCGTGCACGCCGACCTTCTACCTCAGGTGCAAGCCGGAATACCAGAAGGGGTTGCGACCCTAGTCGTATCGACGCCGCCTGAAATACAGACAGCGTACGGTCTTTCGCAGGCGCAATGCACGCCGCCCCGAAACCTGCCAGATTGGAGCGACTGGGTTGGCGGGCACGAGCCGCGACAACTCGCTGCGCCGCCGCCACCTTCGAGCATGATCTATACGTCCGGGACTACCGGAAGCCCAAAGGGAGTCCGGCGCGATCCCTATACCGCACAATCAGCCGCAAGGCTCTCGGACATGGTCGAGGTGGTATTCGATCTGAGGCCGGGCGGCGACTTTCGCACGGTTGTAACCGGACCGATGTATCACAGCGCGCCGAACACTTATGGATTATATGCAACGAAGAACGGAGGCTTCTGCGTTCTGCAGCCCCGCTTTGATCCGGAGCAGTTGCTCCAACTGATCGAACGATATCGAATCACCCACCTCCATATGGTGCCTACGATGTTCGTGCGTCTGCTCAAACTTCCGGAGGGGACTAAACGAAAGTATGACCTCTCCTCGCTGAAATTCGTGGTCCATGCTGCGGCTCCGTGCCCGCCGGAGGTCAAACACGAGATGATCAAGTGGTGGGGTCCGGTGATCAACGAGTATTACGGCGCGACCGAGACCGGTGCCGTTGTGTTTCACACTAGTGAGGAGGCGTTGCGCAAGCCCGGGACGGTCGGCCGTCCAATCGAAGGAGGAATCGTGCGAGTGTACGACGAGATGGGCAACCGGCTTGGGCCAAACCAGGTCGGAGAGGTTTACGTTTGCATCGAGGGATTTCCCGGCTTTACCTACAATGGACTAGATCAGCAACGGCGCGACATCGAACGCGATGGTCTCGTCACAGTCGGCGATATCGGCTACCTGGACGACGACGGCTATCTGTTTCTCTGCGACCGTAAGCGCGACATGGTGATCTCGGGCGGCGTCAACATCTACCCGGCAGAAATTGAAGCGGTCCTGACTGCGATGCCCGGAGTTCACGACTCGGCGGTGTTTGGTATTCCCGATGAGGAATACGGCGAGGCCCTCTGCGCCTACATTCAGCCCGAGCCGGGGGTTCAGCTTGGGCCAGCTATTGTGCGCGAGTTCGTGTCGGAAAAGCTCGCGCGCTACAAGGTGCCGAGAGTAATAGAATTTCGAAGCGAGCTGCCACGCGAGGACTCCGGGAAGATATTCAAGCGCAAGCTGCGCGCTCCCTATTGGGAGAAGGCCGGCCGACAGATCTGAGAGCGACAAGGCTCAAAGTGAAAGGAGGACTTCGTGACGACTCGAGCTGACATAGGTTAGTTCCTTGGATATTGCTTGTGCCAGTAATCTCCGACCAGCCTGGCACGGTCCGAGTCTTCATT
>JBGPFL010000608.1:0-4116 GCA_041483295.1 Blastocatellia bacterium
ATGACCGAGATTCAACAGGCGCTTCAGCACCGGCATCGATTCCCGAACGCCCGCGGCGCGCACGTCTACAGCACGCGCGAGTACCTGCGGGCGCATTGCGGGTTGAAGATTCGCGAGTTGCTCGACGGCTTCGCCACGCCCGAAGAGCGGCGCGATTTCTTTGCGCTCAGCCCGGGTGTGCGAGGGCTTTGGTATAAGGAAGCGAGCCACTTTCTGCGCAACGTCGGGTACCGCGGTTATGCGATACTCGACAAGCACATTCTGGCGCGGCTGGCAGAGTTTGGCGTCATCGACAGCCCCAAGCCGGCGTCGACCCGGGCCCAATACGTGGGCCTGGAAGCGAGAATGAAGTCCTTCGCTGAATCGGTCGAGATCGATTTCGACGAACTCGACCTCTTGTTGTGGTATACAAAGACAGGGGAGATTTTGAAATGAAGCACAAGACTATCAAGATCTCCGAAAGAGTTCTTGTCCTCTGGGATCTGCTTTTTCGGGCCGGATCATTTGCACCAACTGCCTGGCCGCGGGGCAGAGGCAGGACGCCTGCAGCCGAAAGCCTGCCGATTCGGCTGGCAGTTGCAATACTGGCAACCCTTCTCACGCTCTTGCCCGGAGCCTCCTTTCCCCTCAAAGCCGCTGCTTTCGACGACCGCAAACAGGACGACCGCAAACAGAAGGACGTGGACGACCGCAAAGACAAGGACATCAAAGCGGCTGCCTATCGAGATGGCAAGAAGGCTTTGCGGGCCGGTAAGCTCGACAAAGCGCTTGAGATCTATCGCGGTCTGCTCGACCGGGACGCAGGAGACGTCCAGGCTCACCTGGGAACCGCGTTGACCTACGCCAAGAAGCTGAACTACAAGCTCTCTTACGAGCACGCCATTGAGGCGCTTAGACTCGACCCGACCAGCGCGCGAGCTCACGCGCTTACGGGCCTTTCATTGCTGCGCTCGGGTCTTATTCGCGATGCGGTCGTCGAGCTTAATGACGCCTTTCGGCTGGATCCCAAGGACGCGATGGCGTGGGGGGCGGCTGCCGAGATCGACTACTATGAAGGGCGGTCGAAAGAGTCTCGCGAAAAGTCAATGCGCGCCTTTGCGCTCGACGCTGACGAACCCGATTACCTGATCACCTACGCCCGAGCCTCCTCGAGAGTCGAGTCGTTCAAGGACGCCGCCGATGCCTACGAGCGGTTCCTCGATATCGCCCCGGAAACCGACAAGGAACGCCGCGACAGAATAAGAGGGCTAATCGTGTTCTATCGACGCCTCGTCGGCGTGGAAGTGCATCAACTAGGTGGCGCCAGATCAACCGAAGTTCCTTTTCAGCTGGGCAGCGATCGCCGGCCCTACGTGCAGATTCGCATCAATGGGCGGCCGGCGAACTTCGTGATCGACACCGGATCGGGCTTCACCGTGATTTCGAAAGAATTCGCGAAGCGGTTTGGGGTCGCCGAGGTCTCCCGAGGCGGGACCTCGCAGGGAGTGGGAGGCGACGGCAAGTTCGAAATAGTGTATGGCCTGATCAAAACGATTCAACTGGGCGACATCAGATTGAAGTCGGTCCCGTGCTTCATCAGGCCGTTCCATACCGTTAAAGATCGGCCGCCTGAAGAACGGGCCGAAGGCTTCATAGGCCTTTCAGTGCTGTCACACTTTTTGACCGACATAGACTACAAGAACAGCGTGATGCGTCTGGACCGTGATCCGGACAAAACGGTGCGCGTGGCAGGCTCAGCGGACACCGTTGTGCCGTTCCGCACCACACAGAACGGGCTCATAAGCATCGAGACCGAACTGGATGGCGCTTATCGTATAAATGCGATACTGGATTCCGGCGCAAGCTCGACGGTCATCTCCACCGCTGCAGTCAACAGGCTGAACATGCGTGACAGCATCATCAAGGGCCAGACTGTTCGAGTGGTCGGCGCGGCGGGCGTCTCCGAGAACGTGGAATTGTTGTTCCTCCGCCACTGCCGGGTCGCGGACCTGGAGCAGAACAACCTGCGGGCCCTCGTGCTGGATTTCAATGCGATTAATGAGACTTCAGGATTCGAGCAGAGCGGGATCTTGGGCGGCGACTTCTTGCGCCACTTTCGCATCAAGATCGATTTCAACCGCGCGCAGGTTACGTTGCTGCCGCATACTGGAGCCATCACCCGCCAGTAGGCAACCCGGCGAGATGCCGCCTTATTCCTTTGAGCACGAGGTGCCGGGGAGGGTGATTCGGATTCCTCGATAGGATCAGTGGGCCTGGCCGCGTAACTTGGCGATCATCTCGCGCACCGCGCTGGCATCTTTGGCGTTCGGCTCTGCCTTCAAGTAACTCTCAAGCTCTCGCGCGGCAGCTTCGCGATCTCCACGCATCTCGCTTATGCGAGCCCGCTGTCGGTATACTCCGGTGAGCCGTTTGTCGCTCAGCTCCCATGCACGGGTCAGCTCTTGCTCGGCACGAGCGAGTTCGGCCGCCCTTTCCGCCTTGTCAACCATTTGCTTCGCCAGCTCGATCAACATCAATCCGCGATAGAAGTGCGAGGCCGTGTCAGTTGAGTTCAGGCGTACTGCCTCACCGAAAGCGTATTCAGCGACACCAAACTTCTGCTGTTTAACCATCACTAGCCCGAACCAGTGAAATACCGCCCCGTCCCGGTCGTTTATCTGGCGCGCGCGCTCCAGCGCCTGCAGGGCGTCCTCCAGCTTACCCCTGCGGTAGAACTCGGCGCCGAGTTGGAAGTTGGCATTGAAGTAGTCGTTAAAGAGAGATATCGCCTCACGAAAAAGAGCAATGGCTTCATCTGACTTAGCTTCCCGCAGCTTCGCAATCCCTTTCTCGAATGCTGCGCGCGCCTGTTTCGGGACATCCTGAACGAAGTTGGTGCCGGGCGCACCCAGCACCGCTTCCTGCTTCGCTCGGACTACTACCTCGACGTTAAGAACTTCTCGAAAGTCCATCCCATCCATGTGACTGAAGCGGGCGAGTTGAACGGCGGGCTCGTAACCGGCGATGGTCACCGCGAGTTCATACTCGGCCGCATCCAGACCGGAGAAAGCAAAGTCTCCGTCGTTGCGGGTGACGGTCTGGCCCGTTGCCCCGCCCCCGGTCTGCCTCAATTCGACGATAGCATTGTTGATAGTGACTCCGGTGGTGGAGCGGACCTTGCCTTTGATTGTGTTGTTCTGGGCGGCTGCCCCGCCGGCGAGCAGCAGCAGGATTGAAAGCGAGGTGAAGAGCGTTCTTCCTCTCACGAGCGACCAACCTCCTCTGCCAGGAATAGGCTCGCATTATAAACCAAAAGTGCGGAACGCAGGAAGTTAGTCGCGCTTGTCAATTTTGCAGCTTGCGAATCAAAAGCGGGCGCGCGTTCTTCTCATCCTAAGCCTCGGTTCCACGACTTATCACCCTTGTTACTTTTTTTCTACGCAACACCCAGCGGGACTATCAGGCTTTTTCCACAGGCTCTTTAACATCTTCATTGGTCTTGGTTACGTCCGGCCGGGGTTGTAAGAGCGCGGCAGCTTTTTTCCTGCCTGCCATCCGGCCTATCATTCCGTAGACAATTGACATCGTCTTTGGTGTCAGTGTTCGAGCGCAATCACTGAGGCCAAGACAACGCTTTGCCGTGCAGCGAGCGAAAAAGATCGCGCGTCGTTCGCCTTGCCGGTCGGTCATAATATCGGCAAGATCTGATAGACCGTTATGAGAAGATCAGAGAAGGAATTCATCCAGGGTGATTTCAACAGGGAGGCCCTCGCCCCACCCGTATTTCTCGCGAGCAAGCTGCTCAGCCATTTGCCAGGCAGCCGAGTCAATCTCGCGGTCGAGTATGCGTGCAGTCGCGTCGCACTCGCGCTCGCCTACTCGAACCCGTATGCGAGGATTGCGTTCGATGTTCTGCACCCACTGCGTCTTAAAGAAACGCTCGGCCAGTATGTACAGCTTGTCGCCCGACTCTACAAACCATATCTCGATCTCGCGCGGCTTGCCGGTCACGCGCCCGGCCGTGGTCACGTAGATGAATTGGAGTTCTTGGGAGCCGACCGACATAGTGTATGCCCGGGTTCAATTCGAACTGGGACGAGGAATCTGTACGGGCGGGCCTCCGTGCCCGCCCCTGAC
>JBGPFL010000609.1:0-4110 GCA_041483295.1 Blastocatellia bacterium
ATGGCGCTAGCGACGACTTCGATGGCGGGGCCTCTTCTGTCATGGGTCAAATTCAGGGAGCGAACTCAGTCAGCGCTTCCACGTCGCGTAGGATCGGTTGGGTAGCGTCAAATCCACTCTTGGGGTGAATTGAAGAACAGGCTCTTTCCTGATAGAACCATCTCGAACGTCGAAATGATTCAGGTCAGACACCGATGGGAACATTCTTCATCAAATGCAAGGTCGAGAATATTGTCGAGCGTTCTAAATCATCCGTGATGCCAAAGTTGCTCGTCGATTCGGGAAGTGAATATACCTGGATACCGGCGAAGACTCTGGAAAGAGTCGGCGTCGAACGCGAAAAGAAGGACCTGGAATTTGTGATGGCGAATGGCCAAATCATCACGAGAAGTGTCGGGTTTGCGATCATCCGATTTGACAAGTACTTTACGGTCGACGAAGTAGTGTTTGCCGAGAAGAGAGACCTATCACGTTTGGGGGCAAGGACTTTGGAAGGCTTGAATCTATCCATCGATCCAAGAAGGAAAAGACTGGTAGCTTCAGGTCCGATCCTCGCTGCTTGACGCAGTTATGCGGTGTCACGTCCCCTCCACTACCAGTTTTCCTCTCAGCATGTTCATTCCACAGGTGAACGTGAACACGCCCTCTTTGTAGGGTGTGAACTCGATCGGTGTTGTTTTGAAAGCCGGCAAGTCTCGCGCGATCCCGAAGTCCCCAAAGATCACCCGCTCGCTGCACGATGACGTCTCATCGCGATAGAAGTTCAAACGGACCGGAAGGCCCCTGCGAACGGCAATCACATCGGGTGAGTAGCCGCCCTTCACGGTCACGTTGATCTCTTGCACTCCGCCTTCATCAACCTCCGCCGCCACTCGCTTGCGCTTGCCGAAGAAGTACCAGAGCACAAGGCCAATCGATGCCAACCCCCCGACTATAACTACAAACTGCGTCCAGTCCATCTCAGCTCACCTCCAGCGGAGCTTTGAATCTCCTCAACCTCAAGCTGTTGGTCACCACCGAGACGCTCGACATCGACATCGCCGCGCTTGCGATGATGGGAGACAGCAGCCAGCCGGTCAGCGGATAGAGCAAACCGGCCGCTATAGGAATGCCAACCGCGTTGTAGATGAAGGCCCAGAACAGATTCTGCCTGATAGTACGAATCGTAGCGCGCGACAACGCGATGGCAGTGACGACTCCGCGCAGGTCGCCCTTGATCAGCGTGATGTCGGAGGCTTCAATCGCAACGTCGGTCCCTGTGCCGATGGCTATTCCGACATCGGCCTGGGCCAGGGCAGGCGCGTCGTTGATCCCATCCCCTACCATTCCGACGACCTTGTTCTCCAGTTGGAGCCGTTTGATCTCGGCGACTTTGGCTTCGGGCAGCACTTCCGCAAGCACACGTGTTATGCCAACCTGTTGCGCGACTGCATCGGCAGTGCGCTTGTTATCTCCGGTCATCATCACGACTTCGATTCCCATTCGCTTCAACGCGTCGATTGCTTCTCGCGCCCCGGCTTTGATCTGATCGGCAACGGCAATCAGACCTGCGATGCGACCATCGAGTGCAATCAGCATCGGCGTTTTCCCTTCCCCGGCTAGCTCCTCTACTCGCTTTGCCCAACCATCTAAGGCCACTCCTCGGTCCCGCAGAAGCTTCTGGTTGCCGAGCAAGACCACGCGGCCATCGACGTTTGCTTCGACCCCATGCCCGGAGAGTGCCGTGAAGCTCGCGGCATCTCCGTACTGGATCTTCCTGTGCTCGGCAGCGCGTACTATGGCTTCGCCCAATGGATGTTCACTTCCGCGCTCGGCTGTTGCGGATAGTCGCAGGAGTTCAGTCTCGGCCAACCCGTCGGCCGAAACGAGATCGGTCACGGCGGGTTCGCCCGTGGTAATCGTGCCGGTCTTGTCCAGCACGATGGTTTGAAGCTTGTGCGCAGTCTCCAGGCTTTCGCCGCCTTTAATCAGCACGCCATTTTCGGCGCCTTTCCCGGTGCCGACCAGGATCGCAGTGGGAGTTGCAAGCCCCAGCGCACACGGACAAGCGATGATCAGCACGGAAACGAAGTTCACGAGCGCCATTGTGAACCGTTCGCCCGCCGGCGCGGCAACGAACCAGACCACGAAGGTGGCGATGGCGATGCAGATGACCACCGGGGTGAAGATGCCGCTGATGATATCAGCCAGTCGCGCGATGGGAGCTTTAGATCCCTGCGCGTCTTTCACCATCTTTACGATCTGCTGTAGGACGGTGTCGCGGCCGACCTTGGTGGCGCGAAATCTGAACGAGCCGGTCTTGTTGATAGTAGCGCCGAAGACTTCATCGCCGCTGCTCTTCTCAACCGGCAAGCTCTCGCCCGTAAGCATCGACTCATCCACCGCCGAGTTCCCCTCGACCACAGTTCCGTCAACCGCAATCTTTTCGCCGGGCCGGACTACGATGAGGTCGCCGGAGATGACCTCTTCGATGGGGACGTCGAGTTCCTGGCCGGCGCGCAGGACTCGGGCGGTTTTGGCCTGCAGACCCATCAGTCGGCGGATCGCCTCTGAGGTTCGGCCCGTCGCGCTCGATTCGAGCAATCGGCCCAGCAAAATCAGCGCGATGATGACCGCCGCTGCTTCGAAGTAGACCGGTGGAGCTCCAGTCATGCCGGACATCCCCTCGTGGCTGGCGCCTCGAGAAAACAGGCCTGGCCACACGGTCGCGACTGCCGAATAGAGATAAGCCGCTCCGGTGCCGATTGCAATCAAGGTGTTCATGTCCGCGTTGCGATGGCGAAACGCGGTCCACGCCCGGCTGTAGAACTGCCGGCCCGAATAGCAAACAATTGGTGTCGTGAGCATCAACTGAATCCAGGTCGCGCCTGCAAAAGCGATGTGCGTCATCGCGATAACAATCACTGGGATTGACAGAACGGAGGCGACCCAAAACCTTCGTCGCAGGTCCCGGTATTCGGATTCATCAGCAGCCGCGCCGTCGGGAACAGATCCGGGGGAGGCGGCTGGGCGGAGGCGATACCCGAGTCGTTCGATCTCGCGTTTCACTGACTGTGCATCTGTGATTCCGCGCAAGTATTCAACGGTCAATTCCATGTTCGCCGGGTTCAACGAAGCGCCGACCACTCCGCTCACTGAAAGGAGTCGCTTCTCCTGGAGGCGGACGGGCGCCGACGGGAGGGCAGTAGTCTCAACGAGGAACTCGATCTGCGCCTTCTGGGCGGCATCGTAGCCGGCCCGCTCAACGGCGCTCACCAAACTCCGCAGACTCGCAGCAGCAGGCACGTATTCGACGGTCGCCTGGGACGTGGCAAAGTTCACGTGCGCGCTCCGAACACCTGGAGTCTCCGAGAGCGCCTGTTCGATGTGATGGGCGCAAGCTGCGCAGGTCATGCCCGTAACGGGCAGGTCTACGCGCGCGGTTGAAGGCAGGGCCACGGTGAGACTGACTACTTGAGCTGGCTTTGCGGTCGCGTCTCCTGAGGATTCCGGTTTCAGGAAGCGCGCAGGATCGGAGTCAAACTCTTGCTTGCAGCCTGGCGAGCAGAAGTAGTACCGCTTGCCCTGGTATTCGCTTTGTCCGGCGGCGGAGGCTGGGTCGACGTGCATACCGCACACCGGGTCAATCGGGCGATTGGTCATCTGGTCCTCACCTTCAATCTGGCCGAGCCGGCATTAGAGGGCTTGAGCCGCGTTCTTTCGATGAGTCCGCAGACGTGGCCCGGGGCGTCGCCTATTTCCTCCCACTCTTCGAGGGCCTCTGACAATTCGCTACGATAGCGCCTCATCTCCCTCATTCGATCGTCCAGCTCCTGCAGGCGACGGCGTACGATGGCGCGCACTTCGGCACAGGGGATCTGGCCGGCCTGCTTGTCGGCAAGGGGGACGTTTCGCGTTTGTCGTTCATCGTTTCTGGCTTCCCGCTCCTTGAGTTCTGGGGTCTCCAGCCTTCCCGATTCACGCTTTGACAATCAGACGCTAACGAGAAACGCGAAACGACAAACGCGTGCCATTGAGTCTTTTTCATACTTGTCAGTGTACATCCTAAGCTCTGTAGTCGTATACAGAGTCAAGCGGGAAGTGTGGGAGTGGGGAGTGGGGGAGGATGGG
>JBGPFL010000610.1:0-4109 GCA_041483295.1 Blastocatellia bacterium
CACGTTCTATGAGGACTCGGGGCTGGATCTCGGGACAAAGCTCGATTGGCCCGCCGCGGAATGTGTCCTGGCGGGGGCCCGGCAAGCCTCCAGAATCGATTCGGTTGCCAATGCTGGCGCTCCACTGCACCGGCTGGTGAGTCCAACAATCATTGTCGGCCCATCCTCGTTCGGCGCTCTCTCCACGCTCAGCTCAGTCGAGGGTTTTGTTCTGTCATCGGTGGCGGCGGCGACGCCGGTTCGCGAAATATCTTCTCTGACTGGTCTACCGGAGTCTGAGGCGCAAAGCGCAGTCTTCGTGCTGCTTGCTCTCGGGCTGCTTCGACTGGAAGACGAAGAGAAGCAGAGCGCCAGCGAAGAGCCGGTCCAACCCGCGAAGCCGACTCCTGCCGTGCCTCAAGAATCGCTCTTCCCTGGCTTCGATAGCGGCAGGTATGGCGGAGCATCACTCGAGTGGGTACTCGATGTAGTTGCACGGAAGCTGACCTTCATCGAGTCGGCAAACTACTATGAACAGCTTGGGACTGAACGAATCGCACCCACAAGCAGGATCACGGACGCCTATCAGGAAATGAGGGAGAGGTTCGATTCGTTCAAGAGTCGCTGGCCTGAAAACCAGGAACTCGCGCAGCAAGTGGAAGCCCTGCTCGCAAAATTAGAGCAGGCATACGGTACGCTCAGCGATCCCGAAAAGCGCAGCGCTTACGACCGGCCACCGAGTGCAAAAGTGAAGGCTTCGAAGAGAATCAAAGCGGTCAAGCCGGTTGGCGCAATGCCGGCGGCTCGACCGACGTCGGATAGGAAGGCACTCGTGCCTCTGTCTGGGACCGGTTTCGATGTGGCCTCGCCTCCTCGCTCTGACGTGGCGAGAGTCAGGGCGGGACAGGTCTTCGATCCATTGGCGATGGCTGAGCAACAGTATAACCGGGGCCGGGCGCACTTTGACCAAAGAGACTTCCACAGCGCCGTCCACCTCTTTCGCGAAGCGGCAAAACTTGATGCCAGCCAATCACGCTACCACTACTACCTCGGGGTAACGCTCTCCGTGCTCTCGCAGGCCCGTCAGGCGCACAAAGAGCACACTCACGACAAGGGTTGTCACGTCACGTGCACTCTCGGCGGCAGCCTCATACGCAATCAGCGCATACGCCGCGAAGCCGAACAGCACATGCTGCGAGCGGCTGAGTTGGACCGCTTGAACGCCGAAGTGCGGCTCAGACTCGCCCTGCTATACAGAGATGCCGGAATGGAGAAGAAGGCCCAGCACTACTTTCTCGAAACACTCATGCTCGATGCCAACAACACTGTGGCTCAACGTGAATTGGGGATGGACCAGAAGCCGCTTCCGTAGGAAGGTACAGGCACGGCCACGAATCACACGAATTCCAAGAATGGCCACAAATAATTCGTGTAGATTCGTGTGATTCGTGGCTCTGTTCGACGGGCCGAAAGTATGCCTCCGGCCCGTGCTGCATGCTGTGGAGAGGGAGTACCGCTAACGGGACTCGAACCCGTACTCTCCGCCTTGAGAGGGCGGCGTGTTAACCACTTACACCATAGCGGCATTGAACCGATTACGCGAGTAGATCGAGTCGATCAAATAAGACCGAACTCGTAACCTTGCTCGTCAAACATCCAAAACCGAGTCCCAAGTATACACAGCCGATCCACTCGCCGCAATATCGAGCGGCCCATGGGTCTGGTTCAATGTCGCAGCTCAAAAACTAAGTCTGAGGTTGAACTCCAGGTGACGCGCTTCACCCGCTCTGTTCGAGCGGCCAAAGAAGGGTGAAGTCAACACGCCGCTGAATTGGCCCGGGTTGACGTGATTGAGTAGATTCGTGATCTGCGACGAGAATTGGAAGCTATATCGGGACGCCTCATTCGCGCCATCACCGCGTCTGCCGCCGCCCCGACCTCCTCCACCACCGCCACGGCCTCCACCACCGCCAAAGCCTCCGCCCCCGCGGCCGCCGCCGAAGCCTCCAGCCCCGCCCGCACGTCCGCCGCCAGCGGCGCCGCGGCCGCCACCAGGTCCTCCCCGCCCATTATCAGGGCCGCCGGCTGGATCCTGGCCGCCAGGTTGAGATCCCTCCGGCTGAGCCCCGTCAGGCTGAGGGCCACCATTGTTCTGCGCTAGCCTGCCGGCGCGGCGGCCGAAGGCGAAGGTCTTGCTCACACTAAGATTGACGTTGATTGAGCCGGGGCCGACCGCCCGCACTCCATTGGGGTATTTAGTCTCGAGAAAGTCCCGCAACAGAACCGGCACGCCGCCTGATTCACAGTTGGCGATACAGCGGTTGGGGACCAATGAGTACAGGCTGGCCGGCAAATCGGAGTAGCGGTGGATACCGGCAGGGCGATCATTGATCACCGTGTCGCGGTTGTCGTCCTGCCCGGTCGTAATATTGAATGGTCCACCAGAGCTGGCCTGGAAGGTCGGAGTGAAGCGCAGTCCGTGAGGCAGCGTCACCATCCCGGTTATGAACAGGTAGTGGCGCCTGTCGGTGAACGCGCGGCCCCATTCCGGACGGAGATCGTAGCTATTGGCCGGCAGCGCTTGCGGACCGTTGGCATCACTGTTGGTCCACGAAAGCGTGTAGTTGCTGAAGACGGAGAAGGAGCGGCTGAAGCGCCGATCAACGCGAAACATGAAGCCGTTGTATCGGGATGTCGCAGCGGACTCGAGTTGGTAGATGTTCCCCTCGGTCGCGTCGGGCCGAACACCCGTGTCGGGCAGGGGTGCGTTTATGTTGCGCGAGCGGAAGAAGTGGACACCCCGAGCATAGATCTGGGTGACGGATGCGAAAATTGAGGACGGGAACTGGTGCTCGATACTTGTCGTGAAGTTGATCGTGTATGGCGATACCAGGCCAGGATCGAGCACTCGCTTGATCGTGCGCGACTGATCAATCACCACTCCGCCCGGATTTGCGCCCAATGGATCGGTAGGGTCGAAAATCGGATTTCGAATGACTATGCTCTGCTGTGTGACGCCGTCAAACCGCAGTGTGTTCTCGTAGAGATTGCCATTCAGCCGGTTGAAGAAGATGCCGCCGCCTGTCCGAAACGTCGTCTTGCGGTCCTTGAATGGAGACCACGCGATGCCGAGGCGAGGTGCGAAGTTCAGTTTATCCTGAAGGTGGGCCTGGAACTCATGGCGCAGCCCGGCCGAAAGCGTGAAGTTCGGACGCATCCGAATATCGTCCTGAATGAACCATGAAGCCTCGTACTGACCATAGCGCAAGAGCGGATCGCCCCGATTGACCGTGAATTGCGTCGCTCGCACGAGGGGGCTCGCCGGATCATTGGGGTCGATGTGCTTGCCGGCCAGCACCTGGCGATATTGTTCCAGGCTGGAAAACGTGTAGGTTCCGTTGAAATTGCTCGCGTTCAGATCGCGGTTGTTCTCATAGTCAACCTGAAGACCGCCACGGAGCGTATGCTTTTTATAGGTGAAGGTCAGGTAGTCCTGAAGATTGAGCTGATCTTGCCGCGAGTTGTTTGGGCAGCAAGTCGCCCCGCCTCCATTGAAGGCATCGAGCACGTTGATCGCGATGCCCGGAGTGTTGGCCGTCGCGTTGCTCGACTCGTGCTGAAAACGCGCGCGCGTTTCGTGAACCAGTCGCGAGTTGACAAGGTAGGTCTCCGAAAGCGTGATGGTGTGGTTTGAATTGTCGGAGGTCTGGCCGCGGTCCGGCAGCGTGAATTCGCCGCCGTTGCTGATCCGCTCGGACTGGCGGTAGTTGTAGCCAACGTTTAGAGCGTTCTTCTTATTGATCGACGTTCCAACACGCAGACCGAAGCCACGGTTGTCATTTTGCGAGGGCACGTTGGCGATGAAGTCACCGTCAAGCGTCTTCGCGTTGACGAGGACGTCGCTTTGTGACCGGCGATCTTCGGCGTTGATGAAGAATGACATCTTCTTCTTAATGATCGGGCCGCTGAGTGTGAACGCGACGCGACGCTGATCGAGATCGGGCCTCGTCAGCGCGAAAGCGTTTCGCGCATCGAGCGCCGAATTCCGGAAGTTAAAGCCCGTGCTGCCATGCCATTGCTCGGTGCCGGGACGCGTGATGATCTCGATGCGTCCAATTCCCGGGTGGGCG
>JBGPFL010000611.1:0-4107 GCA_041483295.1 Blastocatellia bacterium
CCGCGAGTGTGCCGTACAGATAGAAGTCGTACCACTCAATCATCGTTCCGGCGGAAGACGCTGCGATGACTGCTCTCAGCTTGTAGATGTAGGTCGGCGAGGTTGCCGAGGTTGCCGAGGTTGCCGAGGTGTTCGAGCTCAATGTTGGCATTTGCCTCCTGTTCCGGAGTCGTGATGAAGTGCAACTTTGAAAACCGACAACGTGCTGACCGCCCAACTGCCCCTGAGGGATCAATCATAATAGCTTTGCTGAAGTCGAACGGAAAGTTAACGTGACGGGTCTTCGGATGTTGAAGCGGTGTGAGATGCGCTTTCCCGCAGCATTGTGGACATGATAAAAAGGCGGTGGGGGCTGAGCCCCAAACAACTATCAGTCGAGGGATTCATTTGCTGAACAAGACGATCTACGCTGCTCTCGGGATCGCGCTCAGTTGCGCGTCTGTGCTCACGCAGACTCCAGCTCCGGCCGCAACTGAGCCTGCGACGTTCGATGAGAGATTGGGTGAAGACGACGGAGCCGCATTAGCTATACTGTTCGGAGCGAACCTGCGGGGAAACCTCGAACTGTGCGACTGCAATCATCCCCGAGGCGGCCTGGCGCGTCGCGTCGGCTATGTCGAAGCTTTCAGGAAGAAGTTCACCGAGACCGCGGTGATTCAGCTCGAAGCGGGCCAGTTCCTCTACGACAGCACCGGCTACGCCGACTACACTATGCTGCAGAACGCGCAGGTGGCTCAGGCCTACAGCCGCTGGCCGATCGATGTGATTAACCTCGGGCGATACGATCTGATATGGGCGCGTAAGATGCTGGCGCGCGAAGGACTCGCCCAGCGAGTGGCCGCCCTGCCCATGCTCAAGAATCTGATCTCGGCGAACGGAGTGTTCGAATCGACGGTTGCCACCCCGCCCGCTTTCATGGTCAAAGAGATCACCGGGCCGCGAATCAAAGGCAAGAAGAAGAGACTCAGGATTGGGTTTGTGGGACTGGCCGAGCCAATCAAGCCCGGAGGTGGGATGTTCGATGCCACAGTGACCAATATCTTTGCGGCCGGCCGTAAAGCCGTTCTCGAGGCGCGCAAGCAATGCGACGTGCTGGTGATCGTTGCGCACTCTGAGTTCGAGGCGGCGTTGAGGTTGGCGCGAGAGAACCCGGAGGCCGATCTGGTGATCGCAGGGGATGCAGAGACCGTCTTCAATACACAGCGGATTGGAAAGACCATGGTTGTGTGCGCGGCGCCCGGCAACACTCAGGAGGGTGACCTTCGTTTGTACCTCGCTCCGGATGGGAGTTTCAGCTTCAAGTTTCGCTCGACGGATTTGGATGCGCTTGTGCCCGCAGATCCGGCTGCGACAGCCTATACCGAAGCTGCCCGCCTGGAGTTCAACAGGTTCCGGAACAGGTAAGAGGAAATTCGAAATTCGAAATTCTCCTGACCTCTGACCGTCTCGGCCCTGTTTGCCTGGCCCTCTCTGGTCGGTTATCATCTGTTTTTCAACAAGGCAACGCTCAACGATGGCAGTCACAGAAGGATCAGAGGAGGAATAGATGAGTAAAGTACATACCCAGCCCGACCGCTTACCGGTCGAGCCTAAGGAAATCATATGGAACCCTTCATCCGAGCGCTTGCGGGAGCTCACCACTGAGATGCCCAACACTCGGATCACCGCTCACAACAATACCAATACGCAGAGCCGCGTTGATTCGCGATCCAAGCTTTCCACGTTCGTGGTGAGCGACAACCCCGAGCGCCACGATTCGGGTACGATCACCCGCGAAGAGTACGAGCGCGTCGCCAGGATCCAGAACGAATATATCCGGTCACGAGAGATGATATTGATCGACGGATTCATAGGTAATGACCCAGAGTTCCGCGTGCCGGCGCGCCTGCTGATCGAGCGGTCGAATGCCAACGTCGCCGGGATGCAGCAGCACCTCTACTACCCGTCGACTGCGGAAGAGTTGAACGATTTCGAACCCCGTTTGACGGTAATCTACACCCCCAACCTGGAGATGAAGGGCTACCCTGCGGACCGGTTGATTGCGGTGGATCTCGACAACGGGATCACCCGAGTGTTCAACAGCGATTACTTCGGCGAATCGAAGAAGGGCGGTCTGCGGATGTGGAACAAGATCGTCTATGATCGCGGCGGACTGGCGCTTCACGCGGGGTGCAAGGTTATTCCGGTAGGCGACCACAATCGAGTGGGATTGATCATCGGGTTGTCGGGCACGGGTAAAACAACGACTACTTTTACGAAGCAGAACAACTCCTCGCCGGTGCAGGATGACTTTATCGCGCTGATGCCCGCCGGCAAGATCTACGCTACCGAGAACGGCTGCTTCGCGAAGACATTCGGCTTGAACGAAAAGGACGAGCCGACGATCTATAACGCCGTTACCAGTATCTCGGCGTACCTGGAGAACGTATCGCAGAACGAGAAGGGCGAGCTGGACTTCTACGACACGAGCTACACGCAGAATGGGCGCGCCGTCGTGCGGATGCAGGACATCGAAGGCATGATGGATGCGCGCGCAATCAAGTCCGCGGACTTTCTCCTGATCCTGAATCGCAACGACAACATCATCCCCGGAGTCGCGAAGCTCAACCGGCATCAGGCCGCCGCCTACTTCATGCTTGGCGAGACCCGAGGCACGTCGGCCGGCGGCGCCGCCGAAGCGGGCAAGTTCCTCCGCGTGCCCGGCACTAATCCCTTCTTCCCGCTCAAGCACGCTCAGCAGGGCAATCGCTTCTGGGAGTTGCTGGAGTCTTCTCCGATGGATGTCTACCTGATGAACACCGGCCGGGTCGGCGGGCGCGACGAGGATCCGCAGTCCAAGAAGGTCCGGATACAGCATTCGTCGGCAATCGTTAAGGGAGTAGCTGAGGCCAGTATCGAATGGGAAGAGGACCCGGACTTCGGTTATCAGGTGGCTTCGCGCATTCCCGCCTTCGATCCTGATGGTGAAGAGATTCTCCAGCCACGTAAGCTTTATGAACGTCAGGGCCGGATGGACGAGTATCGGCAGATAGTCGAGAGGCTGAAGAACGAGCGGCGCGAATACATGAAGAAGTGGGAAGGGCTGAACCCGGAGATCGCCCAGGCAGTCGGGTAGCAGAATTCATCCGCGAATAACGCTAATCTTCGCTAAGTAAACCGGAAAGACACTTCGCGAGGCTGAGGCCCCGGTGCCAAGGGGCGCGCCTGCCTCTCGCGGCTATTCGCGAGATTAGCGGAGGACATGGATCCAATGGGATCGGTGAAGTCTGGTCAGTAAGAAAGTTTTTCTTGAAATTGTGGTAGGGTGCTCCGGACAAAAACAAAAGGAATGGAAACTAGCAGATGCACCTGAAGGAGACACGGAATGAGTAGCGAACTCCCAACTGACCACGAGGGCTTCTGGCGGCGTCAGTTCTCTCTTTCCAGAACCCATCTTCAACTCGTTTTCGATGTAACGTTCGGTGTGTTAATGCCGATCGTCTGCTTCTATCTTGATCCCGGTATCATTGGCGGAAGCATCTCTGCCTCATTCCTCCACTTGAACGTTCTTGTCTACACTCTTAGCATCTTAGCAATCATTACGCTGTCACTTTGGCTGACGATTGGCCATCGGGCGAAGTCATCGGGTGGTATCTTTGGAGGCATACTCCTGGTGGGTGCCGTGACTTCCTTTGTCATAGGCTTGGTCATATTACCTCTTACTCTGATCGGCATCTTCTTCATCATAGGCATCCTTGGGTTTGTGCCTTTCATCACGGCGTTTGTTTATCTGCGCAATGGGGTGAAAGCCATTCGCCAGGCTGGATCGGCTCTCGGTCGATCAGCTCTAATCGGAGCAATATTATCGTCCGCAGTTGTGATTAGTGCACTGCCGGTTATTGCGCAGTGGGAGGCCAACTATGTTGTTGTGCAATCAGTAGACGAAATACTTGGCGAAGATTCCATTGCTGCCGCGGGTGCGGTTCAAAGGGTCAAGTATTTTAGGTGGATTGTTGACACCGACAGAATAGTGCTCGCATATCAGCAGGAATCAGAGAATGAACGAAGGGACAGGCTTGCCAGGGCTTACAAAGAGATCACGGGAGAAGATATTGAGATGCGGCTGGC
>JBGPFL010000612.1:0-4103 GCA_041483295.1 Blastocatellia bacterium
AACGAATAGCCGACGCCCGCGAGCTCCGATTGGATCGCGTGAGTGTCGTACTCGTTCATCTGACAACCAAATGTTACAACGTGTGCTCTCATGTATCTGTTCAAGCTCCCAGTAGCAAGTGGGTTGCAGCGCTGAATCTTAGCATCGCTTGCGGGCGAGGTACCAGCACCCTGGGTACGCACGCTTCCAGCGTGCCCGCGCGTAGGCACTATGTGAGTTGAATGCCGCTGCCCCTTAGATAAGGACTCTTGACGGAGGTCAGCACGCTGGAAGCGTGCGTACCCAGGGCCGTTGTTTGACACCAGTCCGGATTCCAGCGGACAATGTCTACAGCTTTGGTTCCACGGAAGGTTTCCAACATGCAGAAGCTGGTTGTAGCCGGCGTGGCATTTGTGCTGGCTCTGGTTTTGTTTGCCGGCGGGGCCGCATTCCCATATCAAAAGGCGACCTCAACGGCCAGGACCGACGCGGCTACCCTGGATGCGACTACCGAGATACTGGAAAAGGTCAGCAAGCTGCGCGGCCTCGAAATCAAGCGCCCGGTCAAGAGCGGCCTCAAGTCGAAAGACGAGATCGAGCAGTCGGTCATCAAAGACCTCGACGAGAGCACGACTCCCGAAGAGTTCGCCGCAACACAAAAGACCCTGACTAAGTTAGGACTGGTTGCGAAGGACTTCCGGCTGCGCGACTACGTAGTAAAACTGCTGCGCGAGCAGGTCGCGGGCTTCTACGAACCCAAGACCCAGGAGTTCTATCTGGCGGCCTGGGTGCCCATCAGCGAGCAGAGGACCGTGATGGCCCACGAGCTTATGCACGCGTTGCAGGACCAGCATTTCAACCTGCGCAGATTCGAGGATTGGCCTAAGGGCGATTCGGACGCGGAACTCGCGGCGCATGCCCTGATTGAGGGAGAGGCCACCATAATGATGTATCAGTACGCTTTCGATCGGGAGGGCCTCCGCCTGGACCTGACCAAACTGGGATCGCTGACTGAGAAGATGCTGGCAGACAGCAGCCCGGAAGACGCGTCCAGGTATCCGATGCTTGCGGGTGCCCCTGCGGTGCTTCGCGAGGGGCTCCAATTCCCTTACATCTACGGAGCGGGCTTCGTGCAGGAGGTGTTGAAAAGCGGCTCGTGGCGTGCCGTGGACAAGAGCTATTCGCGGCTGCCCGCCTCGACCGAACAGATCATGCACCCTGAGCGATTCATCACCCGAGACGATCCGGTGAAAGTCGACATCGCAGAGCTTGCCGGATCTCTCGGGCCGGGCTGGAAGAGAGTAGACGCGGACGTAAACGGCGAGTTCGGTTATCAAATAGCCTTGCGCGAGTTCATCGGCAAGGCGGCTGTTAAGGCTGCGGCCGGGTGGGGCGGCGACCGCTACCTGCTCTATGAGAATACCAAGAGTGGCGCGACGATGCTGGCCCAGTACACCGTCTGGGATAGCACGACCGACGCAGCAGAGTTTTTCGATGCGTACTCAGAGCGGACCGAGAAGCGATACAACGTCAATCGCTCGTCTGAGGCAACGGAACAGAAGAGAGTCTACAGCACGGCTGAGGGGCTTGTGTCGATCGAGTTGCGCGGCAGTGACGTCGTGATCATTGAAGGCGCTCAGGACAGCCAACAGCTCGCGCGCTTGTCGGATCGGATTTGGCAGAGTAAAAAGTCTGCTCGGTGAGTCTATCGTTTCTCGTTTCGCGTTTCTCGTTTCCGCCCGCGGTGACGCCGGCCCAAAGCGGTACCAGGAAAACCAACCGGGTGGGCGAGTTCAGGTAGAGCCGCTCCACAGTCATCGCCATCGGATCCTGGCACGTGCTGGAGTCTGTTCAGTCCTCTGCGCAACCTTTGCGTCCTCGGCGGTGAAGCATGCTTTGTAAGACTACCTCTCTCAGTTGATTACCTGGTTCGCCCGCCCGTCGTTGGCATTTTCACTTCTTCGCTTTGGCGAGAAGACCATCATAGCGAGCCTCTTCAGGCGCTTCCGAAGAAATCGGAAGATTCAACATGCTCCAACCCGGCTCGACGACTCGACCGAAGTTGTCCGTCGCTGCAACGAATCCGCCTCGCACGTTTGTAACGTTGGTGTAGCCCCTCTGCTCAAGCAGTTCGCAAGCGCGTGCCGAGCGCCCTCCGGCCTTACAGCCGACAACCAGCTTCGCGTCCTTTGAAAGGTGACCTTCCACAACATTGAGAAAGTCTTCGTTGGGAGCCATACCGGCGCCAGGATTGAGGTGCAGGATCGGAATGTTTATGGCGTCTTTCGGATGGCCGGCTTCAAACTCCGGAACAGACCTGACGTCCAGGTAGATGAACTCCGGGTCGCTCTTCATCAGATCGTATGCTTCTTGTGGACTTACTTCTTTCATTTTCTCTATCCTCCCAATTCTGTTGGAGCCGGGATTATAGTCCGAGCCACCTCCCTGCGGCCAGATAAAGAGGTGCTCCGCGCCGGCGACCCATTCAGGTACGTACTCGCCGCGTAGCGAGAAACGCCGTCGGTGATTGTGGGTTCGCAACAAATTCACAAGAATTTATGAGTAAACCTTCCATTGACAAGCCGGGGTCAGGCCCATAGAATCCAGCCTCGCAGCAACCTTCCTTTTAAAGCAGTACAGAAGTTATACCTCGAGCAGTCGAAATAGCAGGTGTTTCGAAAGGAGAGGGTTTTGACTATAGCAGGAACACGATTAGGGTACGCCCTGGTCCTGGGCTTACTGGCCTCGACTGGAGCCGCCGCACAGACCCCCGCAATACAGAACCCATCACCGACGCCGGCCGCGACTCAGCAGACTAAGAACCAACCGTCCGCGCCGGCCAAGATCTCCCAAGAAACACCTGAGGGGATCGAACCGACTGCAGTGGTTCCACCCGCGCCCTTTGTCATCCGGCGAGAAGAGAGTCTGATCTCGATCCCGGTGAATAGCCCTGCTGCTTCGTTGCCGAAGATGGAAGGCGTGGTCTCTTTGCCAAAGATGGAACGTGTGGTGTCTCTGCCGAAGATGGAGGGCATCGTCTCCGTGCCCGTCGCACTGCCGAAGGTCGCCCTGCCGGTGTATGAAGCGCGGTCGGTCGTTGCCTCGTCAACCCAGGTGAAGGTAGGCAGCGTGTTTGGCTACCGGCGGGACCCGTTCACGCGACGCGCGAAGTTCCATTCAGGTGTAGACCTCAAGGCCAAATGGGGCGATCCGGTCGGCGCCAGTCAGCAGGGTGTGGTCCAATTCGCGGGTTGGTATCACGGCTACGGCAACCTGGTGATTGTGGATCACGGTGGCGGAGTCACAACTTACTATGCGCACTTATCCAGTTTCGAATTGGGAGTGGGAGCCAGAGTTGAGCGCGGCACGATCGTAGGTTATGCCGGGAGTACGGGACGGGCGACGTCTCCCCATCTGCACTACGAAGTGCGGATTGACGGTAACGCAATAAATCCATTCCAGCAGGTGGCCCTTGACCCCTCGTCCGCTTACTTCAACCAGTCGCGCCCCGCGACGGACGTTTCGGGCCCCACACCGGCTTCGCCGGCGAAAGCCCAACGGCCAATAGACTGAAACAACAGATCACGGCAGTGCTCAGGAGGCGGGCAAGTCCCGCCTTTTCTTTTGGCCTTGGACACCTTCCAGGGGAAGCCGCGTCTGTCCTGGTAAGATCAGGATGCAGTCCGCTTCTTGTCAGGTCTTTCGACCTCCCCTCTCGGCGGGCCAAAGCGGCATATCTAACCCGCTGGCGCAAGATTTCTTCGACACCCGCAGCACGATTGCTGCGCGCTTCAAACCTGTTCATCGCGCAACTCTCTGCAAATGCTCATACGCGGAGATGGTACGGCCGTTGCTCTATACCAGACCGAGCCCGGCGCGATCTGTAAAGCTCACGCTGGTAGCTCGAGTCCAAAAACGATGAGAGTCGTTTCGGTCTAACACGCGCACTGTTCTCTCACGGCGTGGCGTGGGAGCATGGCCAAAGTCATGCTCGACGCCCGCCGTGCAGAACGGAAAGACTTGAATGAAAAGTTGGGACTTTATTTGCTGGCCGCGATCTTATTCGACGAAGACTGGCAGGGGTGGTTGTTCGCGGCTCTGGCGTTCTTATACGGACTTGGCGT
>JBGPFL010000613.1:0-4095 GCA_041483295.1 Blastocatellia bacterium
GATGAACTGATCGACGATCACCTGTGCGGCGTTGATGAAGTCGCCGAACTGAGCTTCCCAGATCACCAGCGACTCCGGCGCTGTGACGCTGTAGCCGTACTCGAAGCCGAGCACCCCCGCTTCAGACAACGGGCTGTCGTAGATCTGAAATCGCGCTCGATCGGATCCGAGCGTCGTAAGCGGCGCCCATTCGCCCCCGGTCAGCGTGTCGGCGAACGCGGCGTGGCGATGGCTGAAGGTGCCGCGCACGGTGTCCTGGCCCGCGATACGCACGTTGGTGCCTTCCAAGAGCAGCGACCCGAATGCCAGTGCTTCGGCCATTCCCCAGTCTACGGGCACCGATCCCTCGACCATCTTCGCGCGGCGCGCCAGCAGTCCGACTACCTTCGGATTGAGATTGAACTCGCGAGGAACCGTAGTGACCGTCTGCGCGATCATCCCGAGCGTCTGCTGGTCGACGCCGGTTTCGACCATCTCTACAGACTCAGGCTTGGCAGCGTCCGGCTGCTGCTGCGGATCGGAGACCTGTCTCGATACGATCTCCTTGGCACCCAGCAGGGCATTCTCATAACGGCGATTGCGCTCATCCATCAGTTCCGCGGCTTCGCGCTCGGTCACGATGCCTTCACGCGCAAGCTTTTGCGCATAAAGCTCTCGCACTCCCGGATGCGCCCGAATCTTGTGGTACATCACAGGCTGAGTGTAGGTGGGCTCGTCGGCTTCGTTGTGACCATGGCGTCGGAAGCCTATCAAGTCGATTACCACATCCTTCTGAAACTCGCGGCGATAATCGAGCGCGATCTCCAGGACGTTATAGGCGGCATCCGGGTCATCGCTGTTGACGTGGAAGATCGGCGCTTGAATCATCTTCGCGATATCCGTGCTGTAAGTCGACGAGCGGCCCTCTTCGGGCGGAGTTGTAAACCCGAGTTGATTGTTGACGATGATGTGAATTGTGCCGAGCGTCGTGTAGCCGGGCAGTTGCGACAGGTTGAGCGTTTCGGCGACTACGCCTTCGCCTGCGAACGCCGCGTCGCCGTGAAGCAGCACCGCGAGCAGATTCTCCGGCTCGGGGCTCGCCTCTTGCTTTGCCCGCACCATGCCTTCGATTACCGGGTTGACGAATTCGAGGTGGCTGGGATTTGGGGCGACTGTAAGCGAGACCTGACGGCCGCTGGCCGTCTCGCGAATGCCGCTGGCGCCCTGGTGATACTTCACGTCTCCCTGGTCGTGAGGAAAGTCCGGATGGATCGAGCCTTCGAAACTGGTGAAGATCCGCTCGCAGAATTTACCGATGACGTTCGCAATCACATTCAGTCGGCCGCGATGGGCCATGCCGATTGTTATGTCCTCGACTCCGCTCGAGGCCGCGCGTTCGATGAGTTGATCGAGAAGCGCGATCACAGTCTCATTGCCCTCTATGGAGAATCGCTTCTGACCGAGATACTTCGTGCCGAGAAAGCGTTCGAACAACTCGGCCGAGATCAGCTTCCACAGAATCTGCTTTCGAATCGCCGGCGAAACCGGAGCCGGAGCTGCTTCCACCCGAGAGCGAATCCATTCCTTCTCTTCAGGCCCCTGAATGTGGCGGTACTCGACGCTGACCTTACCGCAATAGAAGCGGCGAAGCAGCTCGACTATCTCGCGAAGGGTTGCGCTCTCCTTGCCGCCCAATCCGCCCGTGATGAACTGGCGGTCGAGATCCCAGATCGTAAGCCCGTACGTTCCTATGTCGAGCTCCTTATGGTACTGAACCGTCTTCCACCCCAGGGGATCGACATCGGCCACCAGATGGCCGCGGACCCGAAACGCATTGATCAATTCGAGGACACGGGCCTGCTTTCGAACCTCGTCGCGCCGGCGCTCTTCGCCAAGAATCGCCGGGTTCACATCAATCGCCCAGCTATAGGGTCTGTAAGGAATCTGAAGAGACGCAAAGACCTTGTCGTAGAAGTCATGTCCGCCGCGCAGCATCTCATCAATCAGCCCGAGGAAGGCCCCCGACTCAGCGCCTTGAATAATCCTGTGATCGTAGGTGCTGGTGATGATCATCGTTTTGCTGATGCCCAATCGCGACAGGGCTTCGGGGGCCATCGCATGATATTCGGCCGGATATTCAATAGCGCCTGTAGCCACGATCGCGCCCTGGCCGGCCATCAGCCTCGGGGTGGATCCCGTGGTGCCGAGCGTCCCGGGATTCGTGAGACTGATTGTCGTGCCCTCAAAGTCGGGCACCTGAAGTTTGCCTTCGCGGGCGCGTCTCACGATGTCGTCATAGGCGTCGAGTAACTGGTCGAAGGTGAGCGTCTCGGCAGCCTTGATGCTGGGAACCAACAGCGTGTGGGTACCATCCTTGCGAGTTACGTCGACGGCGATGCCGAGATTCACATGCTCGTGCCGCACGCGATAAGAAGTTCCGCCGACCTCATCGTATGAATCGTTGAGTTGAGGGAAGCGCTCCAGAGCTCTCAGGATGGCGTAGGCGATCAAGTGAGTAAAGGAGGCTTTTCGCCCGCTTGACTTCAGATGCTCGTTAATAAGGCGGCGATTCTCATCGAGGAGCTTGAGCGGTATCTCGCGCTGCGAGGTTGCCGTGGGAATGCCTAGGCTCGACTCCATGTTCTCGGCGATACGAAGCGCGGCCCCGCGCATCAGAACATGCTGAGAGAGATCGCGAACGGAAACGGGCGCGGCGACCTCGGAGGTCGCGCCTTCACCACGAGAGGCGCCGTCTTGTGCGGGCGCCGCGAGTGCTGCGTCAGTCAAGGCGTGTCCATTGCTGATCAGCCCATCAAAGTACTCCCGCCACTCATGGTCCACCGAGGCGGGGTTCTGTTCAAACTGGCGCAACAGGTCGCTGACGTAGCTCGCGTTTGCTCCGAATTCATCGGCGATCAGTTGATCTAGTTCTGTCTGGGAAACCTGGTTGCTCATGATCTTCGTCATCCTTAGGCAACTCAAGTCTAACGGCTAAGGGGGGCCTTAACAACTATTCAATCGGCGGCGGGAAGAGACAAAGACACTCGGAAGACGCGCGGCGGGAAGACTGGACTGGGATGATGAGAGGAGAGGTAGAGCCGCTCGAAGAATCCGAGCGTTGGAAGTCAGTGCGAGTCGATCAAGCCGCGACAGCCTCACGATTGGAGCTGCTAAAGAAGACGTAAACAGGCTCTTCCACCTCTTCACGCCCGACTGTGCGCCAGACGAACTGCTCATCGGAGCTGTGCAGCATCACTTCGCCCGTTCTGGCAAAACCGTGGGCGTCGGTCTCCGACACCGCCAGAGCCACCCACTCATTCGGATAGATGCGTTCGATTTCCGGTATTGAAAGAACAAGTTTCTTGTTGCGATACATCGTTTGCGCACCTTCGCTCTTCGGGTAAGGAGTTTGCTCTCCGTTGATTTCGTCAATGCTCTTCGAGGACCGAGGGGGCCGCCGCTTAACGTCTTGGAGCCGCTTGCTCGAGCTTAGATAGGAGCAACTCGAAGGCCGCGGAGCCGGGGGCGGTCTACTTGTCGAAGGTGCCCACCTAAGTAACTGACTCTTCGACTCCGGAGGGGGAAAATGGCTGATGGGGTCCTGTGCGGGACTTGAGGCAAATGAGGTCACCCTGAGTGACAGGATTCTGTTCAAGATGACCGTTGTCACCCGGCTTAGCGTATCCAAGAGAGCACTCTTATGAACGATTTGTTGTTAGTACCTGCTCATCATATGGTTCGGGAAGGGCTCTAGACAAAACGCAGCTTTGTGCCTTCGGGATAGGTGCGTTTCCTTTTGCGCGTGCTTTCATCAACTTCGATCTCCGCCGCGTCTTCCATCGGCACGAGCGCATTGGTCTTGAATTGAGTACTGTGGTAATCCGTCTTGTCTGACGACACGAACTCTTCTACGTCCGATATTGTCACCCAACCTGTGCCGCGAAACCTCCCTCGCAGAGCAGCCTTCAGTGGTTCGAAGTCATATGCGCCCAAGTCTAAGGTGAGCTGTCCTGACTGCGTCCCTTTAAAAGCGAAGTCACCGAATGGAGCGACTTTCCAAATTGCCTCCTTCATTTTGTCGCAACCCTTGACGCTGTGTGTGGCGAAGAATATCGC
>JBGPFL010000614.1:0-4094 GCA_041483295.1 Blastocatellia bacterium
AGCCCCTTTCCGTTATCGTCAACGCACATCGATCCGTAAATAATCTCATCTCTGCCATCGCCATCGACATCTGCCACGCTCAAATTATGGTTCCCCTGTCCGGAATACGCCGACAGGCCGGGCTGCGCGGAATCGAAGACCCATCGCGAGCTGAGCTTGTGATCTCGCCAGTCCCAGGCCGCTAGCACGGTTCTGCCATAGTAGCCGCGACACATCACAACGCTTGGCCTGACGCCATCGAGGTAAGCCACACACGCCAGGAACCGGTCGGCTCGGTTTCCTACTCGATCGTTACCGCCGTTGCCGCCCACACCGCCCCAGCCCCCGAGGTCGCCACGCGGCGGGATATAGTCGGTCGTCGCGAGCGCCACCCCCGTCAGTCCATCAAATATGGTGAAGTACTCCGGCCCCGCAAGTACTCTGCCGATTGTCGCGGGTTCCTTGCTGACCCAGTCCGCTTTGGGATCGCCTATCATCTTTCCCTTCCCGTCGATCGTGCCATCCGCTGTCTTGCAAGCGACTTCAGCTCGCCCATCTCCGTCGAGGTCGTAGACCATGAACTGCGTATAGTGCGCGCCTTCCCGGATGTTCTTGCCCAGGTTGATCCGCCACAGGAAAGTGCCATTCAGTTTGTAGGCTTCTAATATCGGCGGATCAGTCATGCCCGCCTGTGAGTTATCGCGTCCTCGGCCCGCTTGATGCAATACGATCTCGTACTCGCCATCACCATCCAGATCACCAACCGAAGCATCGTTCGGGGTATATCCCTGCGGAGTCTGCAGCGGAATCGAGAGGTACTGTCTGACCGGGGGATTGGGGGCAAGCCTGAATTGCGCGCTGGCCTCCAGTTCACGTCGATTCAGGAGGGGGCGGACGAAATACGCGTTCGACTTCGTCAGGTCGGCACTTGCATCAATAAAGCTTGTTGCGTCCGCGATGGGCGGCCGGTTGAGTTTGACGGGCTTGCCGTTGTCGGTGATTCGGTAGAGGTTGAACGCAATAGCGTCCGGGTCCGTGCCGAGCAGTCTCCATCCAACGTAGACTTTTCCATCACCCTGGTTTACGGCAACGACTCCACGCCCTAACTTTTCCATCTGGCGCGGGGCGACTTCACTTGGAAGCCGCGAAGCTATTCCGATTGTGATGGCGAGTACTGTTACGATTCGCAGTGCGCTCATTCCGTGGTCCGTTGTCAGTTGTCTGTGGTCTGTGGTCCGTGGTCCGTCGTCCGTGGTCCGTGGTCAGCTGTCCGTGGTTGACTCTTTGGTTCCACGGCTCGGCGAGCGCCCATCTCACTAACACCTCACTTCAAGTGAGGTGGTCTCGACTGGGCGGATCCCCGAACCGTCTTAACGGTTTCTCTCGTTGAATCCGAGACTGTTGAAACAGTCGATGGACACTCCGCACCCCGCATCCACCTCGATAAATCGAGGTGTTAATGAGACGATCCGGCTCCGCATCGGGTCTTCCTGTCTTTCGTGGCGTTAATCCGCTTTCAGACTTCCCTCGCACGCTCTCAATGCGCCCACTCGACAATTGCGGCACGCGATCCTCGTCGATCAGGCTTTGCCTGGTTGCTCTGCAGCATAGGGTTCTCAATCAGCGCTCCGTTCATTCTCACCCTGCTGAATGCCAAGCCCTGGACATTCTGGAGGACGTTCGGCAGAGCTACTTCTCCAAAGGTGCAATCGCTGAGGCGAATGTCTGTGATAAGCGCGGTCTTGTACCCTCGCAGAAAGAGGGCGTACTTGCTCTTCCCGCTTTTGAGATTTTGAACTTCGATGTTGCGCACAACCGGAGCGTACTTACCTGAATCGCCCTCTTCGTAGTTGAAGTCTATGGAGACGACTGCATCGCTGACCTGCCCGACTTCGATGTTGCGCAAGCGAATGTTCTCGATGACACCGCCCCGCATAGAGTTGGTCTTGATGCGCAGCGCTCGTTCGAGGTGCGGGCTGTCCATCCGGCAGTTCTCGGCAAACACGTTGCGTACGCTGCCCGATATCTCGCTCCCGATGGTGACTCCGCCGTGACCGTCCTTCATCCTGCAGCCTTGAATCACTATGTTCGAGCATGGCACGTTCACTCGCCGCCCGTCGGCGTTCCTGCCGGATTTGATAGCGATGCAATCGTCGCCCGTATCGAAGTAACAGTCCTTTATTAACACATCGGTACAGGATTCGGGGTCGCATCCGTCGTTGTTGGGGCCGTGGCTGATGATCGTTACTCTCTGCACGGTGACATTCGTACAGAGGACTGGATTGATCTCCCACATCGGAGAGTTCTTCAGCGTCACTCCTTCGATCAGAACATTCTTGCAGCGGTATGGCTGGATGAACTGCGGCCTCAGATAGTGTCCCTCTCCGAATACCCGTCCGCTTACAGGAACGGCCTTCTCAGCCATTTCGATGAGAGCATCTCTGGCCTTGTTCTGATTAGGGTCGCCGGACTTCCAGCCGCATTGGGTGCGCCCCTTCCACGGCCACCAATGTTGGCAGTCCGCCTGTCCATCGATAGTTCCTGTTCCCGTGATAGCAATGTTCTCCTGCTCGAAGGCGTAGATGAAGGGCGAGTAGTTCATCAACTCGACGCCTTCCCAGCGGCTGAAGACGACGGGGAGATATTTCGCGGTCTCGCGGCTGAACCTGAGGGTAGCCCCGGCTGCGACGTGCAGGTTGACGTTGCTCTTGAGATGAATAGGACCAGTTGAGAAGATGCCCGGCGGCACCACGACTCTCCCGCCACCCGCTTTGTGACAGGCTGCGATGGCATCGGCGATGGCCGGCGTGCAATCGGTTGTTCCATCGGCGACCGCGCCGAAGCGCGTAATCTCGAATATCCGCTTCTGAAAGGCGGGAGGCTTGATCCTACGGAGAATCTCCGGGACTTGTAGCCAGGCATCTTCGCGTGTGACATCGTGTGTGGCGGCAGCCCAGCGGGATAGCCTGACGCCTCCGGCGTGGGCGTACTCGGATAGCAGCACGGCGCCTCCACCGGCAAGAGCGCCCTTCATGAACTCTCGACGACTGCTCATGTTCCCTCTTTCGCTGATCGGACCTCACTTCAGCCCGGAGATCTTTAATGCGATTGCGTGGTCGCACGGCTTGTCATCCGGCAACTCGACCTTCAATCCACCTTCGTCCTGCGACCACCGCACGTTACCTTTGAAGCCCAGCAATTCGACCCTGGCGATCTTGCCGGCGGCATGCTTGCTGGTTGTCGCAAGCGACGAGATCACCGCGTACTTTTGCGGCCAACCCATGACAAACGCATAGAGCGTCTGGCCTCGCGTGGTGAAGCGCACGTCTTGCGGGGTCAAGTCCTTCCGCTTGCTCTCGTTGAACTTGGCATCCGCAGTCGAAGTTGTCGTGCTGGGACCCTCCCCGAATATCTTCCACGGGCGCGTAGCGTAGATCGCCTCGCTGTTAACCGACATCCATTTGGTGATCTCGGAGAGAATCTTCAACTCGCCTGCATCCAGCATGCCGTCGTTGGGCAGCGGGAAATTCAGCATCAGGTTGCCATTTCGGCTCACGATGTCCACCAGCAGGTCGATGACCGTCTTCGGCGTTTTGTACCTGGCCTCCTTGTCATAGTGCCAGTGTCCGACGCAGGTGTCGGTCTGCCAGGGACTCGGCCAGATGCTTTCGACTACGCCGCGCTCGACGTCGAAGACGCAGGTGCCAACCTCGGAGTCCTCTCGCCGCTTGCTTGTGTAGACCGCTTCTACCTTGCGGCCATGCCGCTTAGCGCTCTGGTTGTAGAGGTGAGCGACCAGATTCAGCCCCCACTCCTCGAACGGGATGTGGCCGTCGCAATAGAGCAGGTCCGGTTCGTACTGGTCCACCAGGTCCTTAATCCGCTCGAACCAGTGGCGCTTCCACGCTTCCGAGATGCCCTGCTCATTCCAATCGAGCTTCGTGTGAACCTCTTTGATGTCATGGTAGAGATCGGCGTACTTCGGGTCGGCTCCATCGTAGGCCACGCCGGCAAACTGGCCCGCCTTATCGCTGCCGTGACTGGTTGAGAACCACTTATAGCTGATCCACAGATGGTCGCTGACTCCGAACTTCAGCCCGTGTCTGGATGCCGCC
>JBGPFL010000615.1:0-4093 GCA_041483295.1 Blastocatellia bacterium
ATGCAGAGAGCATTGTCGAGCACCTCCCGTGTTTGATCGACCGGGACGATACGCTCGACATCCTCGGCGGTGTGGCCGGCTGCATAGGTGGCTTGATCAGTCTCTATCAGCGCACGGGATCGAACCGCGCTATGGAAGCAGCGACGCAATGCGCCGAACATCTGCTCACTCGAGCGGAACCGCAGGAGTGCGGCATCGCGTGGAAGACTCCGATTGAAGGAGGTCGACCCTTGACCGGGTTTTCGCATGGGGCGGCAGGAATGGCCTGGGCCCTGTTGGAGGTGGCAGCCCTCCGCGATGATCAGCGTCTTCGAGTGGCCGCCCTCAAGGCAATGGCCTACGAGCGGAGTCAGTTCTCATCTGAAGCCGGCAACTGGCCGGACTTCCGTGCCCTCGATACGAAATCGTCTTTGGCCGAAAGCAGCGGGCACAATTTCGTTGCGAGTTGGTGTCACGGCGCGCCGGGAATCGGGCTGGCGCGGTTGAGATCACTTTCTCACATCGACGATGAGGATATTCGTTCGGAGATCGACGCGGCTCTCAACACGACACTCAGGAAAGGCTTCGGCAGCAACCATTCACTCTGTCATGGCGATCTTGGCAATCTGGAACCTCTCCTCGAGGCCAGCCTGAGAGCGGACGGTTCTGAGTGGCGAGAACCGGTAAGCCGAATTGCAAGCGTCGTCCTCGAGAGCATCAAGGCGCACGGATGGCTCTGCGGGGTTCCGTTCGGAGTAGAGACGCCAGGGCTTATGACTGGTCTGGCAGGCATCGGCTACGGGCTGCTTCGTCTCGCGGAACCTAAGCGCGTCCCGTCCGTGTTGTCGCTCGCGCCGCCCCCGATGAGTGGTTGAACGCTACGCGCGTCCGGGAACGCTGGGTACGCATCGCTTCCAGCGTGCGATTTCTGTTGCGCGGGCAGTGATTGAGAGCGAAGGCAAGCGAGGCATGTTGAACCACGTCTCAAGACTGATTGCGGGTTTGCGATCGGGCCGACCGCGCGTTCCGGTGATTCACCAGTTAAGCATGGTGGAATGCGGCGCCGCTTGCCTTGCAATGATATTGAGCTATCACGGCCGAAAGACAACAGTGGCTGAGTGCCGAGAGCGATGCAGTCCAGGCCGCGATGGGCTGACCGCGAAGGGAATCACCAGGGCGGCCCGTGACTTCGGGCTGAGAGTTCGGGCATTCTCGATCGAACCGGCCGCTCTCGATCACATCACGCTGCCAGTCATTGCGCACTGGCAGGGCAACCACTTTGTGGTCATCGAGAGGCGGACTGACAAAGCCGTTCATATCGTTGATCCGAGCGCCGGACGCCGAAAACTGAGTCGACCAGAATTTGAGGAGAGCTTCAGCGGCGTGGTTCTCACCTTCGAGCCGGGACCCGACCTCCAACCCGGCTCCCGGAGAGAACGGCCGCGTTGGACCCGTTACCTGAAGGCGATGCTCGCGACACCTGGAGCGAGGCGAGCGTTGGCACGCATCCTGCTGGCCTCCCTCCTGTTGCAGGTGCTGGCGCTTCTGATGCCGGCGTTCACCAAAGTGGTGGTCGACCAGGTGCTGCCTCGCCATCTCTCACACATGATGCCGATCCTCGGAGTCGGGATGATCATCTTAGCGGCCGGGCAGATCGTCATAGGCTATCTTCGCAGCCTGTCGATGATTCACCTGCGCAGCCGGCTCGACTCGAAGCTGATGCTCGGTTTCGTTCGGCACCTGCTGAGTCTGCGATTCAGCTTCTTTCAGCACCGAACGAGCGGCGACCTGTTGATGAGGCTCGGAAGCAACAGTCTTATTCGTGAACTGCTCACGAGCCAGATCCTCTCCGTGATTCTCGATGGGCTGTTTGTGGTCGGTTACCTGGCGATACTGCTGGGTCTGGCGCCGTCCTTCGGATTAGTGGTGATCGGGCTCGGCCTGATTCAGGTCACGATAATACTGCTGGGCCGAACCCGGCTGCGGCGCGTGATGCAGCGAGATCTTTCCACGAAGGCCGACGAGCAGAGTTATTTGGTAGAGGCGATGAAAGGCATCGCGTTCCTGAAGTTCTCGGGCGCGGAGGAACGAGCCTTCGACCGATGGTCTGCTCTCTACTTCGAGCAGATGAACGCCGCAATTCAGCGGGGGCGCTACTCCGCGAAGATCGAGGCGGCGATGGGATCTCTGCGAACGCTATCGCCGCTGCTGCTTCTGTGGCTCGGAGCTTCAAGCGTGCTCGATGGAACGATGAGCCTGGGAACCATGCTGGCGCTGAACGCTGTGGCGGCGTCATTCCTCGCGCCGCTATCAACCCTCGCGTCGAATGCGCAGCAACTGCAGGTCGCGGGCGCCAACATCGAGCGGATCGCCGACGTGTTGGAGGCGGAGCCGGAGCAGCCGGACACGTTGGGATTGAGCTGCAGACTGAGCGGACGGATCGATGTTGAGAGAGTCAGTTTTCGCTATAACGCCGACTCGCCTCTGGTCCTGGAGGAGATCTCGTTCGGCGTCGAGCCCGGGCAGAAAGTCGCGCTGGTAGGAGTGACCGGCTCCGGCAAGAGCACACTCGCGATGTTGCTGCTCGGGCTTTACCGTCCGGCTGAAGGTGAGATCTTCTATGACGGAGTTCCGCTCGCCGAGATGAATTATCGAAACTTGCGGAGTCAGATCGGCGTCGTTCAGCAGGAGCCTTTCCTTTTCAGCGGCTCCATCAGGCAAAACATCGCCTTCATCAAGCCCGACTCCTCACTCGCCAACGTAATGGAAGCGGCCAGGACCGCCGAGATTCAGGAAGAGATCTCCCGGATGCCGATGGGATATGAGACCGTCGTCGCCGAAAGCGGCACGACGTTGTCCGGGGGCCAGCGCCAGCGCCTCGCATTGGCCCGGGCGCTCGTCCACAAACCGGCGATCATGTTGCTTGATGAAGCGACCAGTCACCTCGACGCCCTGACTGAGTCTCGCGTCGACCGAAGCTTGAGCCGTCTTTCATGTACGCGAATCGTCATTGCTCACCGCCTGAGCACCGTTCGCAACGCGGACCTCATTTTGGTCCTGGACAGCGGGCGGATCGTCGAGCATGGATCACATCAGGAATTGATGGCGAGGCTGGGAGCTTACGCCGCACTCGTCGGATCTCAACAGGCGGACGATCCCTTCAATCCGGACCCTTCCGTACCACAGGGCTCATCGACTACGCATCTTCCGAAGAATCCCGAGATCGATCTGAGCATCCATACAGGGGCCGTCTCACCGCCGAATGAGATTCGGGCTGAACGGCTCGCACACCAGGTGTTTTGAAGCAGGCCATGCCTGCGAAAGGAGTCAACAATGAATCAGCCCTCTTTGAAAGCGACTCTGGGTCTCATAGTCGTTCTCGCGTGCAGGGCGCGACCCACAATCGCGACGGGCGGACCCTACGCCGCCAACGCCGCGAGTTTGGAAGCTCCCGCCGGAGTCATCGGTGAGGTAGTCGCGGTCGTAAACGATCATCGCACTTGCCTATTGACGGTGAAGACCGAATCGGGAGCGACGGTCTCCATCGTCGTTGACGAAGCCACAGAAGTGAAGCGGCTGCCCGCCGGCGAGAGGTCTATCGAGACTGCCCAGAGCATCGCAGCAGGCGACATCGAGCCCGGTGATCGCGTCTATGCCCGGGGCGCTCACCCCGACGGCTCGGGGCCTGCGCGTGCGCGCCAACTGATAGTGATGTCGCGAATCGACATCGGCGCGACTCCTGCGCAACAAGTAGCAGGCAGTTTGCGCGGTCAAGTCACCGATCAGATGGGCGCCGCAGTCACCGGTGCAACGCTCTCGCTGATCCGTAAGAATGGCGCCGAGAGCAGATCAGTCACGAATAGTCGGGGCATCTACTCGCTTGATGGGCTTGCGCCGGGCTCGTACACATTGCGGCTTGAAGTTGCCGGATTCGCGCCTTACGAGAATGATCAGGTCAACGTTCAAGCAGGGAGCCGCCAGACACTCGACATCACTCTCCACGCGACAATAGAGAAACAGAAAGCATCCGTGATCTCCAGCGATTCGCGCCTCAGCACTGACCCTGACCGAAACTCATCCGCAGCTGGCCTTCGCGTGGTCGCCTCGTGCGAGC
>JBGPFL010000616.1:0-4092 GCA_041483295.1 Blastocatellia bacterium
CGGTTTTGCCGGGTGCCGGGTCGCGGCTATCGGCTGTCGGCAAGAAGGCCTGGCCGATAGCTGAAAGCCGATAGCCTTCTTTCGCTTCTCGCACTGTGTGAGCTGCATCATCGATCTCCAACATTGCCGAGCCCCCTGCGCGGCCACTGTGGCAGCGCACAAGCTGAACTTGAACGCGGCGTCCGTGGTCCGTGGTCCGTGGTCCGTTGCTCACTCGTTCGTTCCTGCCCTGTCGTTGCTTTACGCTGACCACTAACGACTGACCACTGACCGGTGACCACTGACCGGTGACCACTGACCAGTACCACTGGCCACTGACTACTGACCACTGACTACTGACAACCGACCACTGACAACTGACCACTGACCACTGTTGACTTCCCTACCCCTCTTCTGGTTTTCTTAGGATCAATTCGCCCCAGTCGAGCAGTAGCGGAGGTCCTATGGCAAAGGCTGACCGACCAAGGGGGGAGGCTCTTCTCAAAGGAATCTACGGTAACGACGCTTCGTTTCGCGAGGGTCAGTGGGAAGCCATTAGCGAAGTCGCCATTGACCGCGGCCGGCTTCTCGTCGTGCAACGCACCGGGTGGGGCAAGAGCCTTGTCTATCTCCTCTCGACCAGACTGTTGCGCGACGATGGAGCAGGGCCGACGCTGCTCATCAGTCCGCTGAGGGCGCTGATGAGAAATCAACTCGATATGGCGCGCGCCCTCGGTTTGAACGCCTCAATAATCAACAGCGACAACACCGAGCAATGGGACGCAGTCGAGAGTGAGTTGCAGCGCGACCTGTGCGACATTCTGCTCATCGCGCCCGAGCGCCTGAACAATGAGCGCTTTCTGACCAACGTGCTACGGCGCATTCGCGGCCGCGTCAGTCTGTTCGTAGTCGATGAAGCTCATTGTATTTCGGATTGGGGCCATGACTTTCGCCCCGACTATCGGAGAATAGTGCGTGTACTTCAGCTCCTGCCTCCGAACGTGCCTGTGCTGTGCACAACGGCGACTGCCAACACTCGCGTGATAGACGACATCGTCGCTCAGATCGGATCCGGCTTGAAAGTGCAGCGCGGGCCGCTCACTCGAGCGTCGCTGCGGCTGTTCAACATCGCTCTTGCGGACCAGAGCGAGCGACTCGCGTGGCTCGCTCAGTACCTGCCCAAACTCGAAGGCAGCGGCATCGTCTACTGCTTGACCGTCAACGATGTGCGGCGAGTGGCTTCGTGGCTCGTTGAGAACGGGATTGACGCTCGGCCTTACTACGCAGATTTATCAAACGAAGAGCGGACCGCTAATGAAGAGGCGTTGCTGTCGAATCAGATCAAGGTGCTTGTGGCGACCACCGCGCTCGGGATGGGCTACGACAAGCCCGACCTCGGCTTCGTCATTCACTTTCAACGGCCGGGTTCGGTGATCGCTTACTATCAGCAGGTCGGCCGTGCCGGCCGCGCAGTCGATAACGCGTTCGGCATCCTCCTGAGCGGACGCGAAGACGACGAGATTCAGGACTACTTCATACGCAGCGCGTTCCCGCCTGAAAGAGCAATGCACGAGGTCGTCGCTTTGTTGAGATCAGCCGACGGGCTCACGGTTAACGAGATCGCCAACAAGCTGAACTTTGCATGGGGAACGATAGAGAAGGCGTTGAAGTTGCTCGAGCTTGATGGTGCGGTCGCGAGGAGAGAGAGGCGCTATGTAACGGCGAATCGCTGGAGTCCCGACCCGCTCCACGTCGAAGAGGTCACCCGGCAACGGCTGCGGGAGCTCGAAGAGATGCAACACTACGTCATGCACGACGGCTGCCTGATGGAGTTTCTCGCGCGAGCGTTGGACGACCCTTCAGCGTCTCGTTGCGGCCGCTGCATGAACTGCGTCAAGAAGCAGCCGAAGAGGTCGGTGGACGAGGCCCTCCGACAGCGCGCCTACGAGTTCCTTCGCAGCGCCTCGCTGGTGATCGAACCGCGAAGGCAGTGGCCCTCGGGCGCGTCGGAACTCCTCAAGGGGCGCATCCCCGAAGAGCTTCGAGCATGGCCCGGCCGTGTGCTGAGCATCTACGGCGATGCGGGATGGGGTCGAGAAGTCGCAAGATGCAAGTATCAAGTCGGCGAGTTCAGCGAATCATTGGTGACTGCATCCGCCGAGTTGATCGTTGCGAGATGGAAACCCGATCCGCCGCCGGCCTGGGTTACAGCCGTGCCTTCTTTGCGCGATCCCCGGCTCGCGTATACTTTCGCGCGCCGATTGGCGGACAAACTTGGGTTGCCATTCGCTCCGGTGTTGCGAAAGAAGAGTGAACGACCCCCGCAGAAGACTATGGAGAACAGCGCGCAACAACTGCGGAACCTGATAGACGCCTTCGAGATCGTGGCTCAGATGCCTGCCGGGCCGGTTCTGTTGATCGACGATGTGATAGATTCCAGGTGGACGATCACAGTCGTTGCCTGGCTGCTGCGGAATAATGGGAGTGGACCCGTTCACCCGTTTGCCTTAGCCAGCGCCGCAGTAGGAGGAAGCTAATGGACTCAGACAGCAAGGCGGTTTTGTTGCTCTGTTCGATGATCGGTCGGGCGGATGACGAACCGGTGCGCCCACTCGCACCAAAGGAGTGGAGTGACCTGGAGCGAAAGATCGCATCGTCAGAGATCGACGGGCCAGGCGCGTTGCTTGGCTTATCGGCCGCGGATGTGGCTGGCGGACTGGAAGTAGAGCTGAGTGAGGCGGACCGCATAGCGGCTCTCTTAGGGCGAGAGAGCCAGATGGAAATTGAACTGGCGCGGCTGGGTGAAAGGGGCATCGGAGTCCTTACGCGAGTCGATCGGGAGTATCCTTCCCGGCTCCGCAATTCGCTGAAGCACGTCGCGCCCCCGGTGCTCTTCACTGCGGGAAGACGCGGACTTCTCGACCAAGGAGGCATTGCAGCCGTCGGCTCGCGCAACATCGACGAAAGCGGGCAGGCGTTCGCCAGAGAGATCGGACGCAAGTGTGCGCTGATCTCATTGCCGCTGATCTCCGGAGGCGCCCGAGGTACGGATGCCCTGGCTATGCAGTCGGCGATCGAGGCCGGCGGGGCGGCTGTGGGCGTGCTTGCAGACAGCCTCGAGCGCGCGGCTCGCGGTGCGGATTTGCGGGAGGCGCTGGAGAATGGGAACCTGACGCTGATCACTCCATACTCTCCGGCGGCAAGCTTCACTGTGGGAGCAGCGATGGGACGAAACAAGCTCATCTATGCGCTCGCCGACTATGCTGTAGTCGTGTCGAGCGAGGTCGAGACGGGAGGCACCTGGCGAGGTGCGACTGAGGCTTTGAAGGCGAAATGGTGTCCCGTGTTTGTGCGAACGGGCGACGATCCGCCGGCAGGAAATCGAGAGTTACTCAAGAAGGGAGCGCTCGCTCTCCCCGAGTCGGAGTTGAAAGGGATTGAGGATATCGAGGCGTGGATGAGAGAGCGCAGCGGGGAAGTGAGCGATCAACCAGACGGTACGAAAGCCTCGAAGGCTGAAGAACAGCGGACCCTGTTTGACTGAGAAGAAACGGGCCGTCAATGTGTCATCGCATAGATGATCACGTTAATGCCCACCTTGTAAGCGACCAGGCCGTACTTGATCGGATATCTCGGGTCGTCTATCCACTCCCACGCGTCGCCCAGATCGCAGTTGCGGGCGATGAAGACCATCACCCGACCCTCCTTGTTCTCGATCCCCATGTAGTGAGGAACTATCCCGCCCTTCTCGTGGGTGACGCCGCGGCCGAGCCATGAGTGAATGCCGGGAACCTGCACCACCTCATTGAGATCGAAGTAGCAATGGAAGAGCGAGTGGTCGCGCGGCAGGTCTTTGATTGTGTATTCGGGAAAGACCCGATGCATCTGCTCCTCAACGTTCGCCCACTCGTACTCTCCCCAGAAGTCGTCGAGGAAGAGAAAGCCGCCTCGCAACGCGTATTCACGCAGTCGCTCCGCCTCTTCGCCGGAAAGCTCCAGATTGCCCGGCTCGACGAAGTAGATCAGAGGGTAGTTGAAGAGCCGCTCGTCCATTATCGGGATCTGCGCCGGCTCGGCTGAGATTGTGAGGTTGGTTCCCGCCCAGTCTCGAAC
>JBGPFL010000617.1:0-4087 GCA_041483295.1 Blastocatellia bacterium
GGCACGCTCATCGGCGTCGCGCTGCTTGGGACGATCGGCACGGCTCTGACCTTTCTGGGCATCAACCCATTCTGGGAGAAAGCGATTCAAGGAGCGGTGATCCTGGCGGCCCTGGTTTCAGACATCGCGATGGGCGGCTTCGACAGATTGCGGATTGGGGATTTGCGTCCTGAAAGAGGTAAATGAATCCAGCGACTCCGCAATCAGCAGTGCGCAATTCGCAATCGATCCAGTCGTGGCGCGAACGGTTTTTTCCGAATCACGAGTGGGCGCTGCTCATCGTGTTGTTGTTTGAATGCGGGGTCTTCAGCCTTGGGGGCGGGAATTTTCTGACTTCGGCGAATGCGTTCGAGGTGACTCGGTTGAGCGTGGAGATCGGCTTGCTTGCGCTCGCGCTCACGCCGGTCATCATAACCGGGGGGATCGATCTTTCGGTCGGCTCGATGATGGGACTGGCTGCGGTGGTCTTTGGAAGTTTGTGGCGCGACGCACATTGTCCGCTGCCGGTAGCAGTGGGTCTGACGCTGCTCGTTGGCCTGGCAGGCGGTGCATTGAACGCGCTCTTGATTGCGCCGTTGAGCCTGCCTCCGCTGATCGTGACGTTGGGGACCTTCTCGCTGTTTCGAGGCATGGCGGAGGGGCTGACTCGGGGCATTGAGAACTACTCGGGATTCCCGCGGGAGTTTCTGTTCCTCGGACAGGGCTACCTCGGCGGCGCTATCCCGCCGCAGTTGTTTGTGCTGCTGGCGGCGATCGCCGGCTACGGTCTATTGTTGCATCGGACGGTCGTCGGACGGGGTCTCTACGCCATCGGGTTCTCCGCTCAAGGGGCGCGATACGCAGGGATCCCTGTGGCCCGGCGCCTTAGCCTCGTTTATATGATGGCCGGACTGGCTTCGAGCCTGGCCGCGGTCGTTTACGCGGCGCATCTCGGGCAGGCGAAGTCAGACGCGGGCACCGGCTATGAATTGATGGCGATCACCGCGGTCGTGCTTGGCGGCACGTCGATCTTCGGAGGTCGCGGCACGGTTCTGGGAACGGTGCTGGGCTTGTTCGCAATCGTGATTTTGCAAAACGGATTGAGGTTGAGCGCGCAGCCGGCGGAACTGGCGGGCATTCTCACGGGCGTCCTTCTGATTGGTACGATCTGTGTAGATCGCTTCTCTACTCGCTCGATTGCGCGCCCGGTCGCCGGCGCAGAGGAATTTAGAGTGAAGAATTCGCAAGTGGCCGTTTTGAGTGCGGTGATTCTGGCCGGCGCGCTGATCGTGGCGGGCAGTAACTGGGCGCTGGTCCGGTCGCTGCGACAGGGCCTCGGAAACAACGTCCCTCTCAAAGAGTCATCGGGCGTCTCGACAACCAATGGGCACAAGCCGGTTGTTGCGATGATGCCGAAGGCGAAAGGCGACCCCTACTTCATCAGTTGCCGTCAGGGCGCGGATGAAGCCGCCCAGGAATTGGGTATGGAGTTGTTGTGGGATGGCCCGACCGATCTCGACCCCGCGAAACAGAATGAGGTCGTTGAAGCCTGGATCACCAGGGGCGTGGATGCGATAGCGGTGAGCGTCGAGAATCAGGCGGGCATCTCGACCGTGCTGCGCAAGGCCCGCCAGAAAGGGATCCGCGTCGTCACCTGGGATGCGGACGCGGAGAAAGACGCGCGCGACTTCCTGATCAATCAGGCGACGCCACAGGGGATCGGCTTCACGCTGACAGACGAGGCGGCCAGAATTCTCAACAGCAAAGGCGAGTTTGCGATCATCACGGCTTCGCTGAGCGCGGCGAATCAGAACGAGTGGATCAAGCATATCAAGGTGCGACTCGCGGAGAAGTATCCCGAGATGAAGCTGGTGGCGATTCAACCGAGCGACGGCGACCGCGATCGCGCCTTCGCCGAGACGCAGACCGTCTTGAAAGTCTATCCGCAGGTGAAACTGATTGTGGCCATTGCCGCCCCCGCGGTTCCGGGCGCTGCTGAAGCCGTCAAGCAATCGGGCCGCTCGGACGTTAAGGTCACCGGACTCTCGTTGCCGAACCTGTGCAAGCCCTACGTTCACGAAGGGGTGATTGAAAGCATAGTGCTGTGGAACACGGTTGATCTGGGCTATCTGACGGTCTATGCCTCACACGCGTTGATCAGCGGAGGGCTCAAACGGGGCGACCGCGAGATGCGCGCGGGACGCCTGGGAAAGATCGAGATTGATGACGATGAAGTGAGGCTCGGGGCCCCATTCATCTTCAACAAGGCCAATATTGACCGCTTCAATTTCTAACTGTCACCTCGCCCTGGGGGAAGCATGAGAAAAGCAATCATTCGCGAAGTCCGCGGCTACATTATCGCGGCCAACGAGATGGGCGCCGACTATCACAATCAACACGGCGCTCACTGGATCAACGAACTGCCGATTGCCAATCCGATGTCGGTGTATGAAGAGTACAAAGCCAAGCGCACCAGTTGGGGCATCAACGCTCTGGGCACGGTCGTGGTCGAAGTAGAGCTCGACGACGGTACGGTTGGCATCGGATGCAGCATCGGCGGCGAGCCGGCGTGCTACATCATCGAACAGCATCTCAGCCGTTTTGTCGAAGGACAAGATCCGCGGGACGTCGAACTGATCTGGGATCAGATGTGGCGCGCCACGATGCCATACGGCCGGAAAGGATTGGCGATTCACGCAATCAGCGCGGTCGACCTCGCGATCTGGGATTGCCTGGGGAAGTTGCGAGGCGAACCCATTTATGCGCTCATCGGCGGCAAGACCAAAGCTCGCCTGCCGATCTATGCCACCACGTCGCGGCCCGATATCGCCAGGGAGTTTGGGTTCCAGGGCGCGAAGATTCCGTGCCGCTACGGCCCCGGGGACGGCATCGAGGGCATGAAGAAGAACATTGCTGTAATGGCCGAGGCGAGAGAACAGGTCGGCCCTGACTTTCCGCTGCGGCTCGATTGCTATATGGCTTTGACGCTCCCTTACGCGATTGAATTGGCCAAGGCTCTTGCTCCATACGATCTTCACTGGATCGAGGAGTGCCTGCCGCCGGACGACTACGATGGCTATGCGGCGCTGAAAGCCGCGGTCGGTCATCTCTGTCTCGTGACCACTGGCGAACATGAGTACACACGCTACGGCTTCCGCGAGTTGATTGCGCGCAAGTGCGCCGACATCCTGCAGCCGGACATCAACTGGGTCGGAGGGTTGACCGAAGCGCGCCGCATCGTCGCGATGGCGGCCGCCTATGACATCCCGGTGATTCCGCATGGCTCGAGTGTCTTCTCGTATCACCTTCAATATGCGTTCACGAACTGCCCGATTGCGGAGTTCCTGGTCATGAGTCCGCAGGCGGATAAGATTTCGCCGATCTTCGGCGAGTTATTCAAGAACGAGCCTCTACCCGTAAACGGCTACCTGGATTTGCCGGAGACACCGGGCTGGGGTGTCGAGTTGAATGACCAACTTGAACTCGTCAGACCGTACGCGCGATCTCGGCACGAACTGTTGGAAGGAGTCGTCAAGTAAATGAACGATGAGTTCGAAGGTCAGACGGCGGTCATTACCGGAGCGGCTTCGGGCCTGGGGTTCGCGATAGCAACGAGACTCCATGAGGCAGGAGCGCGAGTCGCGATGCTCGATCTGAATGAAGCGGCGGTGCAATCAGCGGCCAAAGAAGTGGGCGAGAACGCTTCGGCATTCTCCCTTGATGTCACCAGTGAGGCGCAGGTCAACGGGGTGATCGAGAGGATCGGCGGTCAGTTTGGCAGAATCGACATCCTCGTCAACAGTGCAGGCGTCACGGGCAAGACTAACGTCAAGAGCCACGAGGTCGAAAGTGATGACCTCTGCTTTGTATTTGACGTGAACTTCAAGGGATCGTTCTTTACAGCGCGCGCGGTGTTGCCCTGGATGCTGAAGCGGAACTATGGCCGGATCCTGCATATCGCTTCGATTGCGGGGAAAGAGGGGAATGCGGGAATGCTGGCTTACTCGGCGTCCAAAGCCGCGGTGATCGGGATGACCAAGGTCCAGGGCAAGGAATACGCGGAGACCGGCATTACGGTCAATGCGCTCGCTCCGGCAGTGATTCGTAC
>JBGPFL010000618.1:0-4087 GCA_041483295.1 Blastocatellia bacterium
AAGTCCCCTCCATGCGAGGTCGCCGGCGGAGTAAAGGCGCAGTCGAAGCAAGGCGGGTTTGGCAAGAGCTGGTGGGCGAAACGTTGGATCAGCGTGTTGGAGAGCTTCAATCTCGGCACCCGGCTGACACGCGGCAGATCCTACGCCCGACGCGGCCAGGTAATCTCTATCGACATCAACACCGGCGCTGTGAACGCCCGTGTTCAAGGGTCGCGCAAGGCGCCCTACAAAGTGAAGATCGAGGTAGAGACTCTGTCAGACGCGGACGGCAAGAAGCTGGGTGAGACTTTGGCGAGTCAGGCGCTATTCGCCGCAAAGCTACTGGCGAATGAGATGCCCCAGGACATCGAGACGGTCTTTCAGGCAAGCAATTTGTCACTCTTCCCTGAGAAGCTGGGCGATCTGAAGACTGAATGTTCCTGTCCGGACTGGTCCAACCCCTGCAAGCATGTGGCTGCAGTCTACTATCTTCTTGGCGAAGAGTTCGACCGCGATCCGTTTCTCATTTTCAAGCTGCGCGGGTTGGATCGTGAAAAGCTGATTGGACTGACTGGCGGCGAGCAGACGGACGCGCAAGAGAGACTGGGCTTCGAACTCCGGGCCGGCGAGCCGCGTGAATCGTCAGACCTCCAGCCCGAACCGATAAGCACGGAGATCGAGACCTTCTGGCATGGTGCTGACTCATGGGGCGAGCTGAGTGTGGATATTCAAGCTCCGCTGATTACCGCTCCGTTACTGAAACGTCTCGGGAGTTTTCCGTTTTGGCGATCCGACCGTCGATTCGTAGAGGTCTTCGAGCAGATCTATGCTCGGGCTTCTCTTCAGGCGACGAAGGTACTTGTGGGTGAGTCGCTCACTCAGGATAAGAAACCACGGGCGTAACGCCCGATGGGATCCTCCCCTTTTCGACGTTCGACCTCCGGGTGCGCGTCACAGTTTTGCGCGCCCCTTGAATCTACGTCTTGTGGCCATTTGGAAGCTCGCGAGAGTACTCTTCACCGCAGAGTCCCCCAATCAGATCTCTGCGCCCCCTTTGCGCGCTTTGCGCCTCTGCGGTGAACTCGACTTAAAGCTCTAACAAGCCGTGCGGACCTGTGAATTCACACGGCACTGATTGCGATCGGCCAAGTGTGAAGAGTGCGCAGAATCGTGACGCGCACGCTCGACCTCCGCACGTCTTGTCGCTCGCCGCGATGGCGTGCTAGGTTCTGAGTAATGAACACGCTTGCCGAGATCGAAGCTGCTGCCGACGCCCTGCCGGCGGAACAGAAACAGGAGTTGATCCTCTTCCTTGCCGCCCGCCTGCGCGCTAGAGGGGGTGAATTACCACCACCGCGAGAGTTTAGCCGCGAACAAATTGAGCAATGGATCGCGGATGATGAAGAGGGTTACCGCCGCTTTCTCGATGAACAGTGAATCTCTTCCTCGACAGCAGTGTAGTGTTGGCAGCTTGTGGCTTGGCGAGAGAGAATCCGCGGTTGCCCGACGCCCGTTTCTCCACTATTCTTCCGCCTATGAGCACCGTTGCTGAAATCGAAGCCGCCATTGATGGCCTGTCCCCGTCGCAACTCGAGGAACTGGCCGCGTGGCTTGAAACTCACCGCAGGCGGCTTGCGGCGCCGGCGCCCATTGAGGGTCGGCTAAGCCGGGCGCGAGGAGCCGCGGGTTGGCTCAGACGGTGACGGTTTTCGGGAAGATGCTATTGGAGGCCGGCGTGAAGCAGGAGACACTGCACGCGATCCTGGTGGACAATCCGCGCCGGTTCCTGGCGTTCGTGCCGAAGGAATAGGGCGCTCATAGAGGGAAAGCTACTCAATTCTTTCAACACCATCGGCCGCGAATCGGCTTGCTCCGCTGGTCTGCGTCATGAGCACGCTTGCCGAGATCGAAGCCGCTACCGACGACCTGCCCGCGGAACAGAAACAAGAGCGCGATCAACTCACCTCTCGCATTGCCGCACGCAACGCCGGCGACACCGAGTGACTCATGATCTCACCTAAGCGCTCTTCTTGCGGCAACGTCGCGCGTTTCCGCTCTGGAAGTGAATGCCAAGGTCGGATAAACTGACCTCATGTCGAAGACTATCAAGAGTCACGAGCACATCACGCAAGACGGAATACTTGATTTGAGTGTTAACGTCGGACTGGCGGATGTCGATGTGGCTGTTGTCGTTCAAGTGAGGCCGCTGGTCCGAGGGGGAGAGGTAGACGAAAACGGCTGGCCTAAGGATTTCTTCGAGCGAGTCGCCGGCTCAATGCCAGAGCTGCAGCGTGTGCCCCAAGAATAGTTTGTACAAGGCTCACTCTTGAATGATTGATTTCGCGGCAGTAGATCAGGCAATTTCGGACGGCTACATTGTCGCGCAGAAGCACCCGTTCGCCGATCTGCGGATCTACAACTACACGGCCAAGGCTCAATTTAACGGGTATTGGACCCCGGAGACGAAGGCATGCCGAGGCCTGATCGTGTCAGGAGTGGGCGCCATAGTAGCCCGACCGTTTGAAAAGTTCTTCAGCTACGAGCAACTGAATGGTCAGATTCCGCTTGAGCATTGCGAGGTCTATGAAAAGCTGGACGGCAGCCTGGGCATTCTCTACTGGATTGGTGATCAGCCGTGTGTTGCGACGAGGGGGAGTTTCATAAGCGAGCAGGCGGAGCATGCCACAGCCCTTTTGAGAACTCGCTATCAGCATGTGCGCTTTGACCCGAGTGTCACCTACCTGTTCGAAATCATCTATCCGGCAAACAGGATCGTTGTTGATTACGGAGACAGGGACGACCTGGTATTGCTCGCAATGATACAGACCGCAACGGGCGCCGCACTACCCTTAGACGACGACCTTGGAATGCCTGTGGTCCGGCGCTACGATGGAATCACCGAGCTACATCAAATCGAGCAATACGCGCAGACAAACGCTGAAGGATTTGTTGCTCTGTTTGAGTCCGGGCAGAGAGTCAAATTCAAGTTCGAGGAATACAAACGGCTGCATCGGCTACTTACCGGCGTGAACGCTCGGCACATATGGGAAGAGTTGCGTTCCGGGCGCGGCATCGAGCCTCTGATAGATCGTGTGCCGGATGAGTACTACCAGTGGGCGCGCGGCATTGAGTCCACTCTAAGAGCGGCCTATCGAACCATCGAAGAGCAAGCGAGAAGTGAGTACCGAGTCCTGGAAACGCGCAAGGACACGGCTCTGTATTTTCAGACCCGTGCGCATCCGTCCATCCTCTTTGCAATGTTAGACGGCAAGGACTACGGTGAGCACATTTGGAAACTGATTCGACCGTCCGCTCAAGCCACGTTTCGATCTGACGAGCCAGGTTGAGGATTCAGAGCGCTCGATCTGAGAATGACGAGACCAGCGAAAACGCAGGCCGTAGAGGGACTGGGAAGTCTACGAGAAAAGGCTGAGGAGGGATTGTCTCCTCAGCCTTATTGTCGCAACATTGCCACTTTGAGTGACAGACGCGTTGGTTACGTGGTGGAGCTAAGCGGGATCGAACCGCTGACCTCTTGAATGCCATTCAAGCGCTCTCCCAGCTGAGCTATAGCCCCACGAAATCCTGAGACGCCTGGGAGCGACTCGCGAAACGCAATACTAACAAAGCCACTTTTGCAGAGTCAATGCTGGCTTGTAGTCGCCGGTCGGACGCGGCAGATCGCGCACCAAACCAGGCACGCTGCTCAAGAGCCAGATACCGATCAGGACTTCTCTGAGTGGGATGAGGCCAGGCCAGGGTCCCGTGACGTACGATGGGGGCAACTCGAGCGGCGAGTTGCTCAGACGCTCGATGTAACAGAGGTGTGCACGTGGTGGACTGAAAGTCGGGCAGTACCCTCTGTGTCCTGTTCCTGCTGAGAGGGGGTCCAGGCATGACTGTCCCGCTCTTCGACTTCATTCGTGCTATTCGTGTTATTCGGGCTAGTACTCAGTCACTCGAATGATGATGAACCTGTACGGGCGTCCCGCCGTGGGCGCCCCACCTCGATGTCAAAGCCCAAGGGGCCAGCAGGGGCGCCCACCGAGGGGCGCCCCTACAGGCTTTAAACCCAGTGCAAAAGAATAAAGCGGGCTGACTGCTAGGC
>JBGPFL010000619.1:0-4083 GCA_041483295.1 Blastocatellia bacterium
ACTCGGGCGACGCTCGACTGATGAAGAACGCGATTGCGCAGATCGACGATTCCCGCACGGCCGAGGGCGCGACTATGAGCCGCGCTCCGACGCGCACTCAACAGTACATTCCGCCTTTCTCGCTCTGGTGGATCGGGATGGTGCATGACTACTGGCAGTATCAGGATGATCCTGAATTTGTGCGCGAGATGCTGGCCGGCGTGCGCGCGGTGCTCGGTTTCTACGGGAAGCATCAGAAGCCGAACGGCTCGCTGGGGTCGATGCCTTGGTGGAACTATGTGGACTGGGCGTGGAAGAGTAATGGAGTGCCGCCGGTTGAAGCGGACGGCTCGGCGGCTTCGCTAGACTTGCAGCTGCTGCTCGCACTCGATTGGGCGGCGGATTTGGAGGATGCTTTAGGCTCGAAGCGACAAGCTTCTGAATTCCGCGAGTCAGCCGGCAAACTGCGCGCTACAATCAAGCCGCTTTACTGGGACTCATCGCGCCAACTCTTCGCCGACACGCCGCTGAAGAAAGAGTTCTCGCAGCAAGCCAACTCGCTCGCCGTACTCGCCCGCGTTGTTGAAGGCGCCGACGCTCGCGCACTCGTTAATCGCGTGCTGGCCGATTCGTCGATCACGCAGTGCACGTACTACTTCCGCCACTATCTCCATTCGGCGGTGAATCAGGTGGGGGAAGGCGACCGCTACCTCGACCTGCTGGGCGAATGGGACAAGATGCTGGCGCGAGGACTGACGACATGGGCCGAGACGCCGGAGCCGTCGCGCTCGGACTGCCATGCCTGGAGCGCGAGTCCGAATTACGAATTGTTCCGCACCGTGCTCGGCATCGACTCGGGCGCGCCCGGCTTCAAGCGCGTCCTCGTTCGCCCGCATCTCGGAAAGCTCACGCGAGTCTCCGGCGCGATTCCGCACCCGAACGGCGAGGTTGTGGTGAAGCTCACGCTCAAGGACGGAAAGCTTGAAGCGGAAGTGAGTCTGCCTGCGAGTGTGACGGGCGAGTTCGTTTGGCACGGCACGCGGCGGCCGCTCAAGGCGGGAACGAACAAACTGTCGCTGTGATGATTGATATACGGGCTCCCTTGGGTTAGTGCTAGTCGGCAGCGGAAGTTGGGCGATCGAAAGCCATGAGCGAAAACACCGGTGCCTCCATTCCACAACTCCCCATCGCCTGGAGAGAACCGTGGTCTCAGGACACCGAGGATCAGCTCTCTTTCAACCTAACGCTGGCGTCGCCCAACCTGGCGCTGAGTCACAGCTCCACCAGGACTGAAGGGAGCAGATGGCGCCGGCTTATTTCCGTTGTCAGTCGTTATTAATGAGCACCGGGTTACAACAACCGAACAGCGGACCACTGACAACGGACAACTGACCACCGACCACTACTTCTAACTCCTGGCTTCCTTCATCGCGACCAGTTCGGCGAGCTTCTCCTTTGCCAGCTCGCTCAACGATTCTTCCCACTTGTCGCGATGAGGCTTAAGGGCATGCACTATCGCGTCAGCCACAGCGACATTGCGGAACCATTTCTTGTTGGCAGGAATGATGTGCCACGGCGCATAATCGGTCGAGCAACGCGCGATTGCATCTTCATATGCGTTCATGTAGTCGTCCCAGTAACGGCGCTCTTTCCAGTCGCCCTCAGATAGCTTCCAGGCTTTCTCGGTGTCTTGCTCGCGAGCCAGGAGTCGCTCCTTCTGCTCGTTGCGGCTGATATGAAGAAAGAACTTCAATACTATTGTGCCGTTCTCCGCAAGCAGCCGCTCGAAATTGTTGATTTGATCGTAGCGGAGCTTCCAGACGCTCTTCGGGACCAGATCGTGAACGCGCACAACGACGACATCCTCGTAATGCGAGCGATTGAAGATCGTCAGCACCCCGCGCGCCGGCACAACTTTGTGGACACGCCAAAGGAAATCATGCGCGAGCTCGACCTCGCTGGGGACCTTGAAGGACTCCACCCGGCAACTCTGCGGGTTCACTCCGGACATCACGTGTTTTATGGTTCCGTCTTTGCCGCTCGTGTCCATGCCCTGAAGCACGATCAACAGGGAGTTCTGTCGCGCGGCAAAGAGCAGTTCCTGAAGGTCGCCCAGCTTCTTTGTGAGTTTGGCCAAGTGCTCGGCGGCTTCACTCTCATTGAAGCCCGGGGTCGAATCGGGATCGTAATCGGCTAGCTTTACGTCTTTGCCTGGCTTGACCTCAGTTGGAATTCCCATATCGTCGATCTCCTCTCCTATACGCCTATACGTGAGACCCTCGTACCCACTTACGCGAGTAGCCTGTAACCGGGCGGCAACCCAGGAACCTCAGAATGCTGTCATCCTGCCGAAGAGCCTTTCGACGGCCTCGCGTGTGACGCCACGCGTGCCCTCCGGCGAACTCACCGCGGCCGCCGCCGCAGCCTGCCCGAACCGTGCGGCGCTCAAGCAGTCAAGTTCCCGCACCCAGCGCGAGACACTGAAACCAGCGTGCATCGCGTCGCCTGCGCCGACGGTAGAATAGAGACTAGTTACCTCGGGTGCGCTGACCCTGGCTGGCAACGGCGAGGCCCTATTCTCCCACACTCGACAACCGGCCGCATCGGTGACCAGCAAAGTCCCACGGAAGTCTTTCCACAGAAGCTGCTCCACCGACGAATACTCATTCTCATTGATCTTGATTACGTCCGGCTGAGCACGTGATCTCAAGCAGTTCGCCAGCGCGCCCTTCTCAGTGTCGAGTGAGATGATGGCGGCTCGAGGACGTAGCTCTTCTATTACCCTCACTGCAAGGTCGCTGGCCATTTCGCCCGTCTCTTCCAGAACCGGCGGATTGCCGGCGAGTAGAAGCAAATCGCCCGTGACGGTCGAAGCGTACTCGAGGGCGCGGTCGAGCGCACTTGCGCGCCACAGAGAACGAGGACTTAGGTTGAACTCGACATGAGCATCAGCGCCATTTGCAGTATCAGCCACATCCACGCAGAAGCGCGCCTCGGCTTCGATGATGACCGGCTGCAGTCGCACGCGCTTGAGATCTCTGGTTTGAAGTTCGTGGATGTAGCGCCCTTCCGCGGAGTCGGGGCGGAATACGATAAGCTCGACTTCAACCTTGTCATCCGGTGTGAGCAGTTTCTCAAGGACTCGCGCGACGTTGGTCGCCTTCCCCCCTGCATAGGTCGTCACGAGGCGCGGCCTGAGTTTGGCTCCGGCTTTAAGCGTGAGAGTGTTTGCGTCGGCGGCGATATAGCCTTCGTCCGAATCGCGGCGCATCTGATAGATCAGATCAGCACACGGCGTGAACTCGAGAATGCTGATCTTCATGGTCCTTCTCGCTTAGAGGTGATTCGGGACACTACGGAGCAACTCTCGGCTTAGACTGATAGTCTCTTCGAGAGCTGAGTCTTGCGCAACAATGACCCGCGTCTCCGCGGGACCGGTGGGCCGCCACCTGTCGAGCATCCTCGGCGAGCTGAAGCCCGCCATCACGTCGATGCAGCCCACACCGAGCGCTGCCGCGATGTGTTGACCAGCCGAGTCGTAGCCGACGTAAAGATCACTTTCGCCAATCATCGCGGCCAGCAGACCTATGCGGCCGTTCCAGACGAGAAGCTCCGCGGCCGGTGAGTCTTCACTCAGGACCTGACGAAGGCTGTCTTCCTCGATCTCGACCACGCTTCTCTTACAGGCTCGAATGTGTCTTATGACGGCATCGGCTCTTCGCGCCTCATCATCACCCGCGCCGCGATCCAGGATGACCGCCACGCCGTCTTCAAGCAAGCTCCTCACCAGCCCATTTTCGAACTGCTCGCCCAGGCCCTTAGCTGGGTTGTCCCCGACCCCAAAGTTGATCGACACGATTGGCCGACCCTTGGCGCGCAGCCTTCTCACCAGCGCGGCGGCAGTCTCGACGTCGGCCCGGTTGAGAGCTACGCGAGGGAGGGTCGTTTCGTCTTCGCCAAAGACGCCGTTCAACCAGGCGGAGGTCAGTTGGGCGAGCGACTGAGACGTCGAGCCGCCGTACTCGCGGCTCGGAAAGAAAAGGCAATCGCTCACGCATTCATCTGCAGCGACACCCGCGGTCGGCGAGGTCTTCTCACTCGAAG
>JBGPFL010000620.1:0-4083 GCA_041483295.1 Blastocatellia bacterium
GATAGCTCGCCCGTGCATGTCAGAACCAGGTCCCCGAGCCCTGCAAGCCCAGCCATCGTCTCGACCCGCGCGCCCGCCGACACCGCCAGTCTTGTCATCTCCGCGAGGCCCCTGGTCACGATTGCCGCGACCGAGTTTGTGCCAAGACCCAGTCCTCTGACTACGCCAGCCGCTATCGCAACGACGTTCTTGACTGCGCCGCCCAGTTCGACCCCCACCACGTCGTTGTTGGTGTAGACGCGGAAGACGGAGGAACTGAGCGCGAGCTGGATCAGCCCTGACGCTTCAGGATTGCCCGAGGCCGCAACGATCGCCGTCGGATCGCCTTTCGCAACTTCGCGCGCGAAGCTTGGACCTGATAGCGCCACGAACCTCGAATCGAATTCCTGATCCAGGACATCCGATATCACCTCAGACATCCGCATCAGAGTGCCGTTCTCTACGCCTTTGGCCGCACTCACAACGACGACTTCGGAATGCAGATGAGACTGCATCCGCTCCATCATCTCGCGCATGGTGTGTGACGGAATAACTATCAGTGCGAAGCGCGCGTTCCGCACGGCTTCACCAATCGAGACGGTCGCATGTATGTTTTCGGGCAGCTCAAAGTCGGAGAGATAGAACGGGTTCCTGTGATCGCGATTGATGGACTCTGCGACCTCAGCTTCGCGCGCCCACAGCCTCACGTCATGATTGTTGCGAGCAGCCACCAGGGCGAGTGCCGTGCCCCAACTGCCGGCGCCCACAATCGCCACCCGCACGACCGCCCGTGAGCCTGCCTTTTGTGACATTAGCTTCGCCCCTCGCTCGCTGCTTTCTTTTCGGGCCGCTCGACCCGCATCCCGACCTTTTTTTCCTCACCACGCATCAGCCGCCGGACGTTTTTGCGATGAGCGAAAAGAATCAACGCAAACGCGGAGAGGGCTATGATGATCATAGCCGCGACGTGCTGATCTGATTGAATGACTCCATAGAAGAGCCACGTCAACACCGGAAGGGCTCCGGCTGCTACCAGTGATCCCAGCGATACGTAGCGGGTGAAGGAGACGATCACCACCCACACTACCAGGGCTGCAAGCACTGAGTAAGGAGCAATCGTCAAGTAGATGCCGACTCCCGTGGACACGCCCTTTCCCCCACGGAATCCCAGAAAAACCGGAAAGATGTGCCCAACAATCGCCGCGATCCCCGCAGCCCCAATCCAGAAGTAGTCGCCTTCAGCGACCAACTTCATTAGAGCTACAGCCCCCATTCCTTTTCCCACGTCCAGAAGATACGTGAGCAGGCCCGCAGTCGGGCCGGCTCTTCGCGTGACGTTGGTCGCACCTGTGCCACCTGAACCTATGCGCCGCACATCTTCGCCGCCGGTGAAGGCGTATTTGACCAGCAAGTAGCCGAATGGGATCGAGCCAAGCAGATACGCCACCGCGACAACGACGATCTTTGCAAGCACGGTATACCTCCGAAAAGCTGAGGCGATTGGAAAGCGAGACGAAATATAACAAAGGCGAATTAACCAGACAAACCGGCCGAGCACGATGGCACGTCAAGCTTTCGCACGTTGGGTCAGAGTTGTAAGAGCTTAGAGTTTGCGTTCACCGCAAAGGCGCAAAGGACGCAAAGGGGGCGCAGAGATCTGATTCTGCGACTCTAGGCCCCCTTTGCGTCCTTTGAGTCTGCCGTTGGAGCCGTCAACGAGTTGCGCCGCAGCGTTGAAACGTGGGCTTCGACGGTCCTGCTCCGTCAATCGAAGACGAGAGCGAGAGAGTAATGCCACTCTGGCTTTGCCTCGGAACCCGAGCTTGACAGCCGTTCTATTCCCTCTTTACTTTCAGCGACTTACTGGCGAATGGAGCGCCTCTTCGGGTCAAAATGACTGGGGCGAGGTCATCTTGGCGCTACCTGAGTCATTAAGCCTCGGGCTCTTGAGCGGTTCTTCGAGCTGATGTGTCAATCTAATCTCGCAGCCTACTGCGACAGGTCAGAAGGTGAACGCGGCCTCCAGCCATGTGGCTTGATGATTAGAGTTAGGATGGGCCTGAAAGCGAGCTTGGGGCTACCGTTACGGGGTATGTCAATTGCTCACGTTTCCCACCAAGCCCTTGAATGGAGTGTAGCCTTTTAGTAAACTCCATCGGCGTTTCGCGGCTTACGCAAGATCTTCAACCTATGAAAAGAATAAACAAGCTGAAGACCCATCTCCGAGAGCTCCGATTCCTCGCTAAGGGAGTTTTGTCTACCGACCACGTTGTCCTCGCTCACATAATTCCGATCCGCAGGTGCAACCTCTCCTGTGGTTACTGCAATGAGTACGACGATTTCTCCAAGCCGATACCTCTTGAAGTTATGTTCGCGCGTCTGGACAGACTGGCGGAGCTGGGCACAACCGCCCTCACCCTCAGTGGAGGCGAACCGCTGCTTCATCCAGGGCTTGAAGACATCATTTTTAGAATTCACCGGCGCGGAATGATCGCTGGATTGATCACTAACGGTTATCTTCTGACCAGGGAGAGAATCCAGAAGCTGAACACGGCCGGCCTCGATTATCTTCAAATCAGCATCGACAACGTGAATCCGGATGAAGTCTCCAAGAAGAGCTTGAAGGTTCTGGACAAGAAGCTGGTCTGGCTGTCCGAGCTTGCCGAGTTTAAGGTCAACATCAACTCGGTTATCGGTGGCGGCATCAAGACTCCGGAAGATGCGGTTGTGATTGGGCGACGTGCGGTGGAGCTTGGCTTCTCCAGTTCGTTCGGCGTGATTCACGACGGGATGGGAACGCTCAAGCCGCTCAAGGGAGTCGAACGCGAGGTTTATTTCCAGATGAGGGAGCTTGGACGGAAGAGTTATTCCAGGGTGAACGGCTTTCAGGACAACCTGGTCGACGGCAAGCCGAACAAGTGGCGCTGCCGAGCCGGGTCCCGCTACCTCTACATCTGCGAGGATGGCCTGGTACATTACTGCTCGCAGCAGCGAGGCTACCCGGGAATTCCTCTTTTGGAATACACCAAAGAGGATATGCGCAGAGAGTATCTGACCAGGAAAGCCTGCGCCGACTACTGCACAGTCGCGTGCGCCCAAAAGGTGGCTACCTTCGACAACCGGCGCGACCCTCAGACGCTGGGAGTGAAGGGCGCGGTGCGGCGAGAGGCGCTGCAGGCGATTGGTCTCTATCAGATCGAACAGACGCAGGAGTAGCACCCAGCGGTAAGCGCTGGCTTAATTCAGCCTGATTTTGTCAAAGAAATCAGTTGTTATTTGTAAGTCGTAATGATAAGGTGCGCCGGTTGGGCAGGGATCCCAAACGCATCGATCAATAACACGAGCGAGAGCGAAGGCGGTGGGATGTCTCAGACGCTTCGCGACCGACGAGGAGAACAGAACATGCATAAACCAGTGAAATACGCGGAGAAAGGATTGACGTACGCTGCGAAGGGGGCGTGGGCCGTGTTCGAGCGCCTGAATCGCATCAAGCAGAATCCATCCTTCACGCCCAAGTGGTCTGAGAAACCCATTCCGAAGTCTTACCAGAAGACCAAGCCGCCACTTGGATGGCCTCGTACTACTGATTCGCTCTGCCCGCGTTGCGTGCCCGAGATTCGCCAACAGATCGTCGATGGCAAACTGCCTCACGAGATTCTGCTCAACGAGAAAGTCGGTGAGATCAAAGCGCAGATCATCGAGCGCGACGGCAAGATCCTGATGGTCAAGGACTGCCCCAAACACGGCCACTTCGAAGACGTAATGTCGATCGACACGGCTTTCTTCAAACACCTCGAAGAGACGTTCCCTGGCCGCGACATTGCGGCCCACAACGACGAAAAGCTTCATAATCACGGCTCGAGCACAATTAAGCATGGTCGCGGATCCGTACTCACGATCGACCTCACCAACCGCTGCAACATGATGTGCGACCCCTGCTTCATGGATGCAAACCAGGTTGGGTTCGTGCACGAGCTTACGTGGGACGACATCAAAACGATGCTCGACAACGCGATCTCGATTAAGCCGCGACGCCAGATGAGCGTCCAGTTTTCCGGAGGCGAGCCGACCCTTTCTCCTTTTTTCCTGGACGCGGTCAGGTAC
>JBGPFL010000621.1:0-4081 GCA_041483295.1 Blastocatellia bacterium
CGAGCACCCTTATAAACATAGCCGAGCTCCACGAAGCGGCCGAACAAGCGCGCGGTCTCGGCTTCGTAGGCGTTCGACATCGTCAGGTACGGGTCTTCCCACTCGCCCAGCACGCCCAACCGCTGGAAGTCGCGGCTCTGCCGCTTGAGCGCTTTACCCGCATGTTCGCGGCATGCCCGCCTTATCGAAAGCGGGCTCATCTGGGCCTTCTTAGCGCCGAGCTTAACATCGACGTAGTTCTCAATCGGCAAGCCGTGACAATCGTAGCCGGGCACATATGGCGCGTCGAATCCGAGCATCGAGTGCGACTTCACGATGAAGTCTTTGAGGATCTTGTTCATCGCCGTGCCGATGTGAATATCGGCGTTGGCGTAAGGCGGCCCGTCGTGCAGAACGAACATCTGGCGGCCTTGGCGCGACCGCTGAATCAGATGGTAGAGATCCATCTGCTGCCAGCGAGCCAGTCGCTCAGGCTCCTTCACAGTCAGGTTGGCCTTTTGGGCGAAGCTCGTCTTCGGCAGGTTTATCGTTGCCTTCAAGTCAAGAGGCGTCTCGGTTGACATTTCTCTCTCACACACCTTCGAGTCCTGGATTTCAGTGGATGCCACCTCAATCGAAATTCAAAATCTAAAAATTGCAAAAGCACCTGGCTCCATCTGAAGGGAACCAGGTGCCGCCGGACAACCCACCAGAATCCGCCACCCGATGCGCACGTGAAACGGCGGTGCAGCCAATTTCACGCGGCACGGACCGCGGCTGGCAGCTTACATCAAATGAACAGCTCTTCGTCTTGATACGCCTGGTCTATCGGCTTACGGCTGCGATGAAACAGCACCTCGAGCATTCGCTTCAATCCGTTCAGCAGTGCCGAAACCTCGCGTATCGGCTCAAGCACCGTCTCTTGAACCTCTATAGTCGTGCCTTCTATGCGCCGCTGCGTTCGCGTGACCAACTGATCCAGCTCAGCCACCTGGCGAGCCAGCGCCGAGGTGGCCTGGTCCATCGTCTCAGAGATCTCGGTGGCCTGATGCAGAGCGAGACCGCTGATCTGCTGCGACGTTACCGAGATCGCCGCGGCGACCGCCCTTGTCTCGAGCGTTACTTTTTCGAACGCCTCCATAGCCTGCACGCTAACTTTGTCTACGGCGCCCTTGACGGTGACGATCGTTCCCTGGATCTGGTCGATTACCGGTCCCATCTTATCTATCACCGGCTCAGCCTTCGCCTGAATAGAAGCGACTGTTGACGAGAGCTTCTGCAGGGCCCGGTAGGTGAATGCAAACATACAGGCCTGAACAATGAAGCTGAGGGCCACGATTACGGCAGCGATCGCCACGACCAAGTTGAAGGTAGTCTGCTCCAAAGGCTCTCCTCGGGTTTAACACACGGTAACGCGATCACCGGCAAAAAACACAGGAAACCGCGATAGCGCCTCATTCAACCGCCCAGCACGGCGGTCATCTGTTGTGCGGCACACAATCTACCCTGAGAGGGCAGTCCAACGTAGATTGGTAAACGAAGCCATACCCTTTGGGAAATTAGGCGTCTTCACCCTCCACGGCGGCGCGACCCACTTCACCACTCTTGCGCTTCTCTTCATAATAGGCCTGCTTGCCCGCTTCAATGGCCGCCGCAAGCTGGTCCTTGCGACGCGAGGCGAGATCCGAGACCACGTCGGCCCCTTGCACTACCTTGTCGCGAGCCGCACCGTAAGCCTCAGTCACCCTTTCGCGACCGCTGTCGTACAGCTCGGTGGCCCTCGTGCCGACCGTGCGGGCGCCTTCGCTGGCCGCATCGAGCCCGCGTCGAGTAACGTCTGCGATGTCCCCTCGGAGCTCGCGCCCGGACTTCGGGGCGAACAACAGAGCCAGGACCGCCCCGATACCTGCCCCTACCAACAAGAAAGTTAACTTCTCCACGGCTGAACTGTCATTATCTGCCATCTTGCTCCTCCTGCCTTATCGATCAATTCGTTAAACCCGAAGCGCCTTAGTGCATTCGCAACATTGGATTTAAGGAGAACTAATATATCACTCCGAACGCACTGCATTCAAGAACAACGAAAAATTAGGTGTCAGGTGTCAGATATTCGAAGTGAGAGTAATGAGGGGAACCGTGGTGACACTGGGGAAGTGGAGGCCGCCGCCCTCCGTGCCTGTCCGGCAATAGAGTCGATTAGGTGTAGCATACGCGACTAAAACTCGATGAATGCCGGGTTGAAGATCAGCCTGAACCATGACTACGTGATTGCCTCGGGTGTGTCCCTGAACGAAGCCCCTCTCTTCAGCGCGGCCCTTGATCAGCACTTCCACTTCGCGGCCGACCCATCGCCGGTTCCGCTCGAGCGAGATCTCCTTCTGCAGATTGGCGAGCCGCCCCAGCCTCTCGACCTTCATCTCGCGAGACACGTCTTCGAAGTGAAGCGCGGCAGGCGTCCCTTCCCGCTCAGAGTAGATGAACATGTAGCTCATGTCGTAGCCGACCTCTTCATAGAGGGAAAGTGTCTCCAGAAAGTCCTCTTCGGTCTCACCAGGGAAGCCGGCGATCGCGTCGGTCGAGATCGTCGCATCCGGCAGAAGGTCGCGGATCCTGCGAACTCGCTCGAGGTAGAACTCGCGCGTGTACTCCCGCGCCATTCGCTTGAGAACGCGGTTTGACCCGGACTGAACCGGCAGGTGAATAAACCGACAAACGGCCGGCGTATCAGCAATGGCTTCGACGATGTGGTCATCGAAATTGACCGGATGCGAAGTGACGAACCGAACTCGCGGAATGCCTGCTCGGCCGACCATGCGAAGAAGCTCGGCAAACGAGGGATAACCAGGAAGCAATTCCCGGCGCGCTCCAGTCCCCGGCACCATGCCATAGGAGTTCACGTTCTGTCCCAGAAGAGTGACCTCAACTACGCCTGCTTCCTTCAGAGCGCGGGCTTCTTCGAGGATGTCGTCGGCAGGACGGGACACTTCAGGCCCCCGCGTCGTTGGTACAACGCAGTAGGTGCAGCGATGATTGCAGCCGCGCATGATCGTCAAGTGGGCGCTGAGCGCACCGGAGGGCGGCGGCGGCGAGTAGAATTGCAGCTCTTGCTTGAACTCGAACGACTGAAATTTTCCTCGTTGGATCGCCGGCACGATCTCGGTAATAGCGCCGGGGCCGAGCATGATGTCGACGCCGAACTTCTTGCCCATGCGGCGGCCCTCAGGAAGTTGCGCCAGGCAGCCCATCAAACCGATAGTGACCCGGCGGCGATGCTTCTCTTTTCGCAACTCGCCGAGCAGCGACTGAGCTTTCTCAACCGGCTTGCCGCGAACGGCGCAGGTATTGACCAGCACGAGGTCGGCTTCGCGGTAGTCGTCGACGAACGAATACCCGACGCCCGCGAGCTCCGATTGGATCGCGTGAGTGTCGTACTCATTCATCTGACAACCAAAGGTAACGACGTGCGCTCTCATTAATCTGTTCAGGCTCCCGGTAGCATCAGGTATCAGCAGTGAATCTTAGCATCGCTTGCGGGCGAGGTACCAGCACTCTGGGTACGCACGCTTCCAGCGTGCGGTCCTCCGTGTAGGGCATTAGCCAAGGTGGCCGCGGCGTGCAACCTCCACAGTGCGCGCGCGCACGCTGGGTACGCATCGCTTCCAGCGTGCGGCCCTCCGTGAAGGGCACTGCGAAGGGCGCAGAGGCGTGCAACCTGCAAAATGCCTGCTCGCGCGCACGCTGGAAGCGTGCGTACCCAGGGTCGCGGTTTGACACCAGTCCGGATTCCAGCAGACAATGTCCACAGCTTTGTTTCCACGGAAGGTTTCCAACATGCAGAAGCGGGTCGTAGCCGGCACGGCATTTGTGCTGGCTCTGGTTTTGTTTGCCGGTGGGGCCGCATTCCCATATCAAAAGGCGACCTCAACCGCCAGGACCGACGCGGCTACGCTGGATGCGACTAACGAGATACTGGAAAAGGTCAGCAAGCTGCGCGGCCTCGAAATCAAGCGCCCGGTCAAGAGCGGCCTCAAGTCGAAAGACGAGATCGAGCAGTCGGTCATCAAAGACCTCGACGAGAGCACGACTCCCGAAGAGTTCGCCG
>JBGPFL010000622.1:0-4080 GCA_041483295.1 Blastocatellia bacterium
CATGGCCGGACGCGATATCATGCTGGCCGAACTCACTGGAGCGCATATTCACATCGCTCATCTTTCAACTCGCGGGTCTCTGCAGTTGATACGTGAGGCCAAACAAAGAGGGATTCACGTCACGTGCGAAGTCACACCCCATCATTTCACCCTGACTGATGCCGCCTGTTTCGAATACGACACCAACACCAAGATGAATCCTCCGCTGCGAACCGACGACGATATTCAAGCCTTATTCGAAGGACTGTCTGACGGGACCATCGATTGTATTGCCACGGACCACGCACCGCATAACCCCAATGAAAAAATGCTGGAATTTGATCGGGCTCCTTTCGGGATTACGGGTCTGGAAACTGCACTGGGACTAGCTTTGAGCCGACTCTACCATGCAGGCAAAATCAGTATCCGCCGGCTTGTAGAGCTATTCACCATCAACCCGGCCAGAATAATCAGCAAACCTCTTGGGACACTGCGCGTGGGCGCAGATGCGGACGTGACTCTTTTCAGCACGACTTCGGAGTGGGTGTACGATGTCGGCCAGACGAAGTCCAAGAGCCGAAATTGTCCGTTCCATGGAATGAAATTGAGAGGGCAGGTAGCGGGAACCGTTGTGGCAGGAAAAGTGGTGTATCAAAACCAGGAATTGTTGAGGGGGAAGGGGTAAGACAATAGAGGATTGGACAGTGGATTATCTCGTGAGACATTGTCTTTCGTCTTGATTCTTTGGAAGTGGTTCAGTTTCTGGTTTGCCGACTAACCAGGATTTGACTTGGCTGGCGCGTTAGAGAGCTACCGAACCTCTGCCAAGACCATAACTTCCGGATGGCCGTAATCCATCTACGACACCGCTTGAGGATCTCGCCTTTCTCTTGCGCCAAAGCGTCGGATCCGATGCGGTCGGGATTCACAAATCCTCACTGGTCGGGTTCGAATCACTCCTGACGCAGTGCCTGCCTCGGCTCAACGCTCGCCGCCACGAGGCCGGGTAGAGCACACGCCAGCATTGCTGTAAGCCCGAGCAAGCCCGCTGTCAAGAGCAACACTCCGGGGTCGCTAGGGGCGATCCCGTAAAGCAGCGTTTCGAGATAGCGCCCAACGGCGAAGCGACCGAGCAATAATCCGACCGCAAGGCCAATGAGCGGCGCCTTCATCCCATCCGATAGCACTAATCGGAAAAGGTCCGGCGTCCCGGCACCCAGCGCTCGACGCAAGCCGAACTCGGGCACACGACTGCGAACGCTATGCGCAATCACTCCATACGTGCCAACCGCTGCCAGCGCGATTGCCACAACCGCGAAAAGGACGAGCAGTACCACCTGAAAGCGTGGTCCTGCGAGTTGATCGTCGACGACTTCGTTCATCGTGATCACTCGTCCCAGCGCGAGCTGATCGTCTACTGAGCGCAACTCGCGACGCATCGCCTCCGCCACTTGCCCCGGCGGCAACGGCGAACGCACCACCGTGTCCACCGGGTTTAGAGGGAACCTAGCAAAAGGCATGAACATCTCCGGCAGTGCTGCCTCGCGCAGGCCGAGGTGCCGCACATCCTTAACAACTCCCGTGATTGTCATCGTCTGCTCACCTGGGTCCAGAACGGCGCCCACCGCGGGACGGTCTTGGAGGTACTTACGCACGAAGGCTTCGTTAACCACTACCTCATTCTTTCGCCTCTCGTCGAAGGCGCCCCCAACAACCCAACGCATCCCCATCACCTCGAAATAAGTGCCTCCGACGGCCCGGCCGCCGACCCTCTGCTCTCCTTCTACGCCCGGCACGTCAATCAGAACGTCGAGTAGCGTGGTGTAGCGCAGCGGGAGCGAATTTGAGATGCCGGCAGCGGACACTCCGGGTATCCCATTTAACCGTTCAAGCCACTCGGCGCCGAACCGGGCGCGGTCTTCGCGTGTCTTGAAGCGCTCCTCCGGCAGATCCACGCTCGCGGCGATGATGTGCTCCCGCGCAACGCCGATATCGACATCGCGCAGATGCAGGAAGCTCTTAAGCAACAGGCCAGCGGCAACGAGGACCATGGCCGTCAGACCCACTTGCACAGCCACTAGACCGTTCGCCCACCGGCGGCTGTCCCGGCTCATTCCGAGATTGCTCACTCGCAGAGATTCCTCAGTCGTTTCGCCGGTCACGCGCCACGCGGGCAGCGCGCCGAAGACCAACCCGATCGCAAGCGTCGCGCCGAGCGCAAGGACATGCACAACCCATTGGGATCCACCTTCACCAGCGCGCGGAATCGCATCGGGATACAGCGCTGTCATGATTTGCGAGACGGCCTGCGCCATGATAGTTCCCACGACCCCCCCGGCCAGCAACAACATCAGTGCCTCCATGACTAACTGGCGCGCTATACGCGTCCGCCCTGCCCCCAACGCCGAGCGCACTGCCAGTTCTCGCCGGCGCATCACTGCCTGCGCCATCAGCAGGTTCGCCAGGTTCGCGCAAGCGATAAGCAGGACACAGCCCGTCGACGCTAACAAGGCGAGTAGCGCCGGCCGCAGCTCGTGACCGATCTCCTTCTGCAGTGGAGAAAGCCACACCCGCCGGTGCTCCTGAGACCCGGCGATGGACGTTAGCTCGTCGCGAGCCTGGCTGAGAGTTGTGGCGCCTTGCAGGCGCCCAACAACAAAACTCGTGTTTACAAGATACGTAGGGTTCATCCCTGCGATCCGTGCTCGCGAGATGGGAAGATAAACCTCTGGCTCTGAATTTGCCTCTCGTCTGACATCTGCTCCCGCGTGCGTACCCTGAATGACTACCGCACCGCGAAAGGAGTCCGGCACGATCCCGACAACCCGGCAGAGCATGCCATTGACACTGATCTCGCTGCCCAGGATTGCGTGATCCGCAGCGAAGCGCCGTCTCCAATACCCTTCACGAAGCAGCATCACGTTATCGGTGCCCGCTTTCATCTCTTCCTGCGTGAAGCCGCGCCCTGCCAGCAGCGGCGCACCGAGAGTCGCGAAGAGCTCCGGGGAAATCAGTGCGGTCAAGACCTGTTCTGGATCGCCGCCGCTGGCCACGGTCACCCGCCAGGAGCGGTAAGAAGCGACATGTGTGAACGCTCGGCTGGCTTCGCGCCAGTGCTCGATCAAAGGATTCTCCGAAGGGTTCCGCTCTTCCTTCCCATCATCGAGCCAAACCTGCACCAGTCGATCGGCGTCCGCATACGGTAGCGGTTTCAGCATCACGGACCAGATCACCTTGAACACAGCGACGTTCATCCCGGCTCCGAGTGCGATTGTCAGGATCGCGGTCAGCGCGACAATCGGTCTCTTACGCCAGACGCGCAAAGCGAATCGAGCATCCTGGAGCAGGCTCTCCAGCCATGTCGCAAGCTTCACGTCGCGGCTCTCTTCGCGAAGGCGCAGGGCGTTGCCAAGCCGGCGGCGAGCTTCGGCAATAGACACGCCGTCATCTGCCGCTCGTTGATCGACATGGAAGCGCAGTTCTTCGTCGAGCTCGCGGTCCAGTTTATCCTTTCGAAACACGTATTCCAGTCGCGAAAACCAGGACATGGAGACCTCCTCAGGCAAAGCGAAGGATTCGGGCAACTGCGGCCGTTGCAACGCGCCACCGTTTCTCTTCGATCTCTAACTGCTCGCGCCCCGCGGAGGTGATTTCATAGATCCGCGCGCGGCGCTTGTTCTCAGTGACAATCCACCTCGCCTTAATCCATCCCGATTCTTCAAGGCGATGCAACGACGGATACAGAGATCCCTCTTCGACGCTCAGGACATCTTCGGATAGCTGTTCGATCCTTAGCGTGATTGCATACCCATGCTGGGGGCCGGCCTGAGCGAGGATCTTCAGTACGAGTAGAGAAAGGGAGCCTTGAGGGAAGATGGTTCGTGGCATACGGAGTAGCCTTACCTATGCATCTGAGTATGCATTCGGCAATTCCCAAAGTCAAGCAGCACTCGCGCCTGACGGCTGTAGAGTTTCTCGCTTCCAAGATGTCAGCATGGAGAACTCGCCGGCATTTCGGGATCCGGTTTGTAGAGGGGTACTGTGCGCGGGTCTTCATTCAGCCGTCTTTTGGTCATTTCGGGCAGTTCGTCGGCTATCGGG
>JBGPFL010000623.1:0-4077 GCA_041483295.1 Blastocatellia bacterium
CTGTTTCCAGGCAAACTCGTCCGGGTAGAGCCTGCGTATTGCGCTGATAATCGCAACGCCGGTTATGACGGGCTTGAACGTCTGGCGGTCTGTGACGTGGATCTGAATGCCGCCGCACATCCGGCCTGCGAATTTGTGAAACGTGGGCTGAAAGTGCAACGGGCGGAAGGTCACGCCTCGGAGGTTGTCTCTCTTCAGTTCGTCGATGAGTCGCCTCGGCTCGACATACGGTGCGCCCAGAATTTCAAACGGCTGCGTCGTGCCGCGGCCTTCTGATACTTCAGTGCCTTCGATCATCACGCTTCCCGGATACACGACTGCGGTATCGATCGTGGGCATATTTGGCGAAGGCATCACCCAGGGCAAACGGCTCGCTTCGTACCACATCTCGCGCCGCCAGCCTTCCATCGCGATTACTTCCAGCTCACAGCCGATGCCGAACTCATCGTTGAACATCAGCGCAAGCTCTCCGACAGTCATGCCGTGACGCATGGGAATCGGGTACATCCCTACGAAAGAACCAAACTCGGGCTCATGGAGGTTGCCCTCCATCTCGATTCCGCCAATCGGATTCGGGCGGTCGAGCACGACGAAGCGCTTGCGGTGTTCGCGTGCGGCTTCCATTGCGAGCGCCATCGTGTAGATGAAGGTATACACGCGCGTGCCAACGTCCTGTACGTCAAACACGATTGCGTCGATGTCTGCGAGCATTTCGGCTGAAGGCCTGCGCGATTCGCCATAAAGCGAGTAAGCAGGCAGTCCTGTCTTCGGGTCGCGGAACGACTGCCATTCGATCATGTTGTCTTGTGTCTCCCCCCGAATGCCGTGCTGTGGACCGAACAGCGCAGTGAGGTTAATCCGAGGGTGGTTGTAAAACAGATCGGCCGCGGGCTCGAAATTCGGGTCGATCGAGGCAGGGTTAACTATCAATCCAACGCGAGCGCCGTCCAGGGAGGCCGCGTTGGATTTGAGAAATACTTCGAGTCCAAGTTTCATTGGAGTATGGGGAGCATCTGTTAGTAGTCAGTCACTGTGAATCTGATACCTGTGCTGGCCGAATCCCACCCACGGCAGTGGGTGGGATGTGCGGAGATCGAGTTTTCACAAGGTCTCTGCCGTGGGCGGGATTCAGTACGCCATTTTTGTTCATCACAATCACTGTGACTGAGTACTAAGGCCGTCGCTGCTTAGGACGAGGGCTATCCGTCCTCACCCGCAAAGCACCGAACCGCCATTCACATTCAGCACCTCTCCATTGATGTGGCTCGCGAGATCGGACGCCAGAAAGAGAATTGGACCGGCGATCTCGGCGGGCGTTGCAACGCGCCCCAGTGGTATCAACTCTCGAATACGTCGGCGTTCCCTGGGATCGTTCAGAGCCTCAACAGTCATATCGGTCGCTACCCATCCGGGAGCTACACAGTTGACCGTGATCCCACGCGGGCCAAGTTCTGCTGCGAGCGACTTGGTCATCGCGATGATAGCGCCTTTGGTCGCGGCGTAGTGAGAGTAGAAGGGCTCGCCACGCTGGCCCGCGGTCGAAGAGATCAGGATAATCGTGCCTCGGCGACGGGTCAACATCGCGCGCGCGGCTTCACGGCAGGAGGCGTATATCGACTTGAGATTGATGTCGATCGTTTCGTCCCAGTCACGCTCGGTCATTGATTCTATGGGGGCTTCCTTCCAGATACCGGCGTTCGCGATCAGGATATCCAGCGCGCCGAATCGGTCGAGCGTACGGCGGACCATCTTCTCTATTGAGGCGGGACGCGACACGTTTGCGCGGACCGTCAGAACCTCGGCGCCGAGTTCCCTACACCGAGCGGCGACTCGATTCGCCGCGTCGCGATCGCGATGGTAATTGATGGTGATCCCGTGGGCCCCGGCTTCAGCGAGCTTAATAGCGGTGGCCGCCCCAATTCCGCGGGACGCGCCTGTGATGATTGCGGCCTTGCCTGAGAGGTTGATCATGGAACTGAGACTCAGTCGCCGACTGCGGCAGCGGTTGACAGGTCGGCTTGCAGAACGCGGCGGCGGGCCGATTCATCGCGCGGTAAGAAGTAGGCGAAGATGGCGCTCAACATCGTCGCGGCTGAGGCGAATACCAGCACCATCTTGAAACCATAGGCCGGCACCAGATTGTCGAGCGCGGGAGGCGCGAGCGCCCCTATCCCCCACGCCGCTCCCATCATCAGCGCCGAAACCGTGCTGGTCTGTCCAGGCACAAGCTCCTGAGCCATTGCCACGTTCACAGGGAGAGTTGAGAGAAGAACGAAGCCCGCAACGCCGAGCAGCGCGATGCTCGCCGGTCCGGTGGTCAGAAACGCCGCGACCAGCAGTGGGCCCGCGAGCAATCCCGAGTAGAAGGTGACTGCGCGGCCCGAGAGGCGCTCAGCCATGAATCCGCCCACCAGCCCTCCGACTCCGCCCAGCAGGAGAAAGACCGTGTGCACCGCTCCGGTTGCGGCGATCTTATAGCCGCGCTCCTGTAACAGGAAGGGCAGGTAGTTGTTGGTAGTCATCTGCATGCCCGAGCGAATGACGGTTATTATGTAGAGCAACAGCAGCGGCTTCCATGCAGCGCGCAAGGCCGTGAGCAATTGCCACTTGATCTGGGCCGGGCCGGGAGCGGGCTTTTCCGGCGCATCGAGCGGCGGGCACAGCCTGTACAGGATCGCCGACATCACCAGTCCGATGGGAATCAGGTAATAGGTCTTGCCCAATCCATAAGCGCTGACTATCAACGCGATCGCCAGCGGGCCTATCGCGAAGCCAACCGTACCCGATGCTGAAAAGACTGCCATCCCCATCCTGCGCCGCTCACCCGAAGCAGCCGCCGCCATTGCCGCGCCCTGGGGATGAAACGAGCCGATGCCGATTCCTCCGGCGACCAGCAAGGTGATGAGCACTCCGTATGACGGCGCGAGTCCGATCATGGATACAAACACTGCTGTGATCGTCGGGCCAAAAACGGCGAAGGAGCGCCTTGCATAGCGATCCGAGATGAAACCATAGACGGGCTGCATCAGCGACGACGATACAGCGTACAGCGGCGCCAGCCAGAAGACCTGTGTGGACGTGAGCGCAAGGCTTGTCTTCAAGAGCGGCAACAGCGGAAAGATCGTGCTCGAATACAGGTCGTTGACAAAGTGGCCCGCGCACAGTGTCGCGAATGTGAGCTTCGTTCGTTCGAGCATGTTCGTCCTGAGCAGTGCGAAGGAGGAGTTCTTACTTGCCGGCTCTTATCTCTTCGCTTTCGCGTTCCTGGCGTCGCTGTCGAGCGACCGAGATGAAATGGTTGAATATTGCCTGGGAGAGTGGGTCTTCGTACCAGCTAACCTCAGGATGCCACTGTACCCCGAGAACGAACTGGTCGGTCCTGGTGTTGACGACGGCTTCGATGACGCCGTCCTGCGCCCAGGCGATTGGCTCGAGGTCGCGCCCCACGATGTCGACTGCTTGATGATGATGGCTGTTGACCGCAGACTGAGTTGAACCTGCCAGCTTAGCCAGCAGCGAGTCTTCAGTAATGTTTATCGAGTGAGACCGCCGGGTAAAGATCTCACCCTGCATGTGTTTTAAGGCGCCAGGGACTTCGGATGGTATGTCCTGGATCAAGGTGCCGCCGCGGTAGACGTTGAGCGACTGAATGCCGAAGCAGATGGCAAGCACCGGCAGTCGCCTTGCTTCCGCGGCTGCCAGGAGCATCATATCGGTCTCGTCGCGGCGAGGAACTACGGGGCCGAGTGCCGGCTTCGGCTCGCGTCCGTAGCGCAAGGGATCTACGTCGTTGACCGCGCCCGACAAACAGATCGCATCCAGCTTATCGGCGACGGTGTCGATGAAGTCCGCTTTCGGAATCAGAGGCAGCATCAGCGGGGTCGCTCCGGCGGCGTAGAGCGCGTCGGCATAGGTCTCGCGCAACTCGTAGTAGTTGGTCTCCCACTTATAGCGGCAGGGTATGCCGACCATGGGTCTGAACTTGTCGCTCAACTCGTTGTACCCTTCAATAAAGATAGCCGCAAAGAGGGCAACTCCTGCGGCGTGATACGAGAAAGGCCAGAATAGCCGGTGAGA